>JBQCFU010000192.1:0-4077 GCA_051958775.1 Pseudolabrys sp. | reverse complement strand
TAAGGTCGAGCACCCGCTCGCCGGACCGATCTCACTGGTGGCGAACCCGATGCGCTTCTCCAACGCGGCGATGAACTATGTCGCGCCGCCGCTTTTGGCGCAGCATACCGACGCGGTGCTGGGCGACTTGCTCGGCTATAGTAACTCCGATCTGGCGGCGCTGTCGGACAAGGGCATTATCGCTCGCCGCGTCGGTTGATCGCTCCACTCGATATCCAAAGTGGAAATGCCGGCGGTTAACCCGCCGGAGTCGTCATCAGCTCCAGCCAGCGGCGATAGAACGCGCGCTGGTTGGCGTCGTTGTATTTGCGCAGATGGATTTCACCCTTGAGATCGTCGTGTTCGATCTTGCTGGTGAGGCCGAGCCCATAATGCAGCTTTTGCCGACGCGTGACGACGCCGGTGTTGATCTGCGTTGCATGCTCCCAGTTCTCGCCGTCATCCATTTCCAAGGTTCCGGACGGCGAAAAGGTGCGCATCACGCCCTTGCGGTACTTTTCCTTCAGTTCGAACGGGATGTTCTTGTTGACGAGCACCCAGGTGTGAACCTCGGTGAGATGCGGCCCCTTCGGCAGCCAGGTACGGAACGCGTTGTGGCCGGCGAGGAACGAGAAGTTCGGGAACGTGGTCGTCGACGACACGGAGCCGATCATGCGCGAGCGGATCTTGCCGAGCCGCTCCGCCACTTCCTCTTCGCGCGAGCGCAGATAGTCGACCACGTCCTGCTCGCCGAGCGTCATGGCGTTGCCGACCATGTCGAGGCCGAACTGCCAACCGTGACCGTTGGTGCTGGCGTGGTAGGAGCGCTCCTGCCGGATCTTGCCGACCGACTGGCCGAGCATCGCCACCGCACCCGAATGGTGGGTCCAGGCGGCATGGTAGGAATCGCCGATGAAGTTCTCCGCCGGGAATTTCCAGTTGCACTTGATGTGGGACTTGATGTTGCCGTCGATGAATTCCGTTCCGTCCGCGTCGTTGTCGAGCAGGATGTCGAGGTACCAGCGGAAGTCGCCGAGATAATCGTCGAGCGACGGCGCCTGTTCGTCGAACGTCGCGAACACGAGACCCTTGTAAGTGCCCACGCGCGCCGGGTGCAGGCCGAGATCCTGGCTGTTGAAATTCGGGCAGGTCTCTTCGTACAGCTCCTCGGCCGGCATGCCGAGCAGCCGGCCGTCATTGCCGAACGACCAGCCGTGATAGTTGCAGGTGAAGCGCCGCGCATTGCCGGCTTCGGCGAAGCAGACACGGTTGCCGCGATGCGGGCACGAGTTGAGGAATACGCCAATCTTGTTGTTGCGGCCGCGCGACACGATCACGGCATCTTCGCCCATATAGGTGGTGAGGAAGTCGCCGGGATTTTGAATCTGGCTTTCGTGTGCGACGAACAGCCAGCAGCGCGCGAAGATACGCTCCAGCTCCATCTGATAGATGCCGTCGTCCCAGAAGATGCGGCGGTCGATGGCACCGTTGTCGAGATCGATCATGGCGCGCAGCTCGGCGTCGTCGGGGAACACCGGGGCGCGGGACCGGCTGCGGGTGACGTGGTTCATAGCGGTACTCCTCCGCGAGCGTTCAGCTTTGAGCGGGTTGCGTTGATGGTTTGCGAGCAGCAGCAATGTCCGGCGGGATGTGGAACACCGCCGTCGCCGTCGCAACCTTGCGGTCGCCGACCCGAAGATGGCCGGATGCGAATGCCAGTGACCGGGTCAGCCGGCTGATCTCGGATTCGCCGATCAGCGTCTCGCCGATGCGCGCGCCCGCCACGAGGTTGCAGTTGAGCTGCACCGTCGGGCAGATCGCCCGCGTGCCGACATTGGCGCTGACATGAGTCCCGAGCGCGATGTCGAGCAGCGTCATCAGCAAACCGCCGGCGGCGAAACCCGCGGCATTGGTGTGCTCGGTGCCAAGCGTCATCATCAGTGTCGAGCCGGCGTCGGTGTATTTGATGAAGACGGGGCCGTTGCGATGCACGAAGCCGCCGGGCTGGCCATGCAGGACATAGCCTTCGGGAATGGCGATGGCGGGTGTTTCACTCATGCGGGGACCTTGAGAGACGAGGTGGACAACGTGCGATGTGCTTGCCGCAGATCGCGCGCGCGGTTGACGCCGATCACGGCGCGGATGTCGTTGCCGGCGCCGTAGCGCCACAGCGGATGCGGTTCGGTCTCGGCCGCGAGCAGCGACAGGCCGGGATGCGGCAGGCCGGCGACCTGGATCAGCCGGTCATATTGCTCGGACCAGAACCACGGTGCTTCCGGGGCCGAAATGGGTACGCCGCAGATCGCCTGCGCGGTACGGCGCCCCTGCGCGATCGCGTGCTTCCAGCTTTCCAGCCGCTGCGTGTCGCTGCCGATGCGGATGCGCGCCACGTCACCGATGGCGAAGATGGCTGGATCATCGGTGCGGCCGAGATCGTCGGTGAGGATGCCGTCCTGACAGGCAAGGCCGGCTTGGCGCGCCAATGCGTCATGCGGCGTCAGGCCGATGGCGACAACGGCCATGTCGAAGGCTGCGGTCGCGCCATTCCATTGCGCGGTGATGCCGTCCGGCGATGCTGTGACCTTCGCAGTCGCGCCGGTGGCGATCTGCGCGCCGTGATCGCTGTGCAGATCATGGAGATAGGTACTGATCTCGGCGGGGACGGAGCGCGCGCAAAGCCGGTCCGCCGCTTCGAGCAGCGTGACGGCGCAGCCGCGCTTGCGCAACGCCGCCGTGGATTCAAGCCCGAGCCAGCCGCCGCCCAGCACCAGCGCGTTGCGCGCCGTCTGGGAAGCACGATCAATGGCATGCGCATCATCGAGCGTGCGCAGCGCGAAGACACGGCGGCCATCGGCCGGCAAAGACGGTAACGCGCGTGCGCTGCCGCCGGTTGCCAGCACCAGGCTGTCGTAGGGCAGGGTTGTGCCGTCGCTCAGCGTGAGCGTCTTGCTGACACGATCAATGGCGGAGGCTGCGGAGCAGAGACGAAGCACGATGGACTTTTCTGTCAGCTCCTCGCGCTTGACGATGGGGCTCGGCGCGCCGCCGAGTTCCTTCGACAGCGGTGGTCGGTCGTAGGGTTCGTGCGTTTCGTCGGACAGTAGCGTCACGTCGCCGGCAAAACCGAATTCGCGCAGCGCCAGCGCGCAATTCACGCCCGCCTGTCCGGCTCCAACGATGATGATCCTGCTGTGGCTCATGTTGTTCCGGCCTCCGCTACAGCGGGCGGATGCCGATGCCTCCGTCGCTCATGAGGATTTCGCCGGTCATGGCGCGCGAATTGGCGCGGCTCGCCAACAGCACATAAAGCCCGGCGTGATCCTCGGGCTCCTGCGCGAAGCGCAGCGGTACGGCGTTGCCGATGCGTTCGGCTGCTTCGGCGCGCTTGTCGGACATGAAACGCTTGTCGTGGCCGAGTGCGGCGGTGCCGCTGAGATTGGTCAGCGTGCCGCCGGGGCCGACGCCATTGACGCGCACATCCGGCGCGAACTCGGCTGCCAGCTGCCGGATCAGGCCGGCGACCGCGTGCTTGCTCGCCGTGTAGAGCGGTCCGCCGCCGCCCGCATGCAGCGAGGCAACCGAGGCGGTGAAGATCATGGAGCCGCGCGACGCGATCAGCGCTTCATGGGCGGCATGCGCCGCATAGAGATAGCCGCGCAGATTGACGGCGAAGATTTCCTCGTAGGTCGCTGCAAGAGTCTCTCGGGTGTAGCCCTTCAGCGGCCGGTGAAAATCGAACACGCCAGCATTGCCGACCAGTGTGTCCAGTTTGCCGAAGTTTTCGAGGGCGAGAGCGACCGCCTGTGCATGGGTGGCATAGTCGCGCACATCGCCTGCGACGGTCGCGATCCGTTTCGGGTGCTTCGCCTTGAGCGCCGCGAGGCCGTCGGCATTGCGGTCGACCACGACGACGCCGGCGGCGCCCTCATCGAGATAGCGTAGCACCACGGCGCGGCCGATCCCGCTTTCGCCGCCGGTGATGATCGCGACAGTGCCGTCGAGCCAGCCCATCGTTCGCTCACAGGAAGATGTTGAGATTCTTCGCCAGCATCACCGTCTGGGTGATGTAGATCTCGCGCTTCGACAGGCGGAAGTGGC
>JBQCFU010000191.1:0-2921 GCA_051958775.1 Pseudolabrys sp. | reverse complement strand
ATAGATCTTGCGCGCGTCGGCATCGGAGATCGTCTGCCACTGCGCGAGGCTGGCCGGCGTCAGTTCGACGAGGACGATGCTGCGGTATTCCGGCGCGCGGAACAGCACCTTGCGTTCTTCGAAATACTTGGCGAGTTCGTCGGCGCTCGGAGCGGGAATGTCGCCCGCCTTGGCCGGACCGAGCGAGAGATAGCGGATCGTCCGCGTCTCGTTCTGAAATTGCTGGATCGCAGCGATCAGCGCGTTCGGCGGCGTAACCCCGCCGGCGATGGTGTCGGTGAGTTCACGGCGGACCAGCGTACGGCGCTGCTCGGCGACGAAACGGGCTTCGGTAAAGCCGGCGTTGCGGATCAGCGCTTCGAAGCGGTTGCGGTCGAACTGGCCGGACGGCCCGGCGAAATTCTTGTCATTGACGATCTGCTGCGCGATTTCGGCGTCGGAGAGGGTGAGCCGCAGGTCACGTGCGCGTTCGTCGAGCGCGGTTTCGGCGACGAGCTGGCCGATCAACTGGCGGTCGAGGCCGAGCGCCCGGGCCTGATCCGGCGAGATCGGGCGGCCCATCCGGCGGCTCAGCGCCTGGAGGCGGTCGTTATAGTAGGTGCGGAACTGCTCCACCCCGATCTCGGTCTTGCCGATCTTGGCGACCGTCGAGAGGCCGAATCCCCGGAAAATGTCGCCGATGCCCCAGATGGCAAAGCTGATCACCAAAAGCCCCATGACCACGGCCATGACGATCTTGCCGAGCCAATTTCTGGAAGCTTCATGAATACCGCGAAGCATCGTTACGCCTGATGTGAGGGATAAGGGAAAGCCGCTGCGCGGGCGCAGCGGCGGTGTTGCGGCGCACTATAGTGAGGGGTCCAAGGCCTTGCAACCAAACAGGGATCGCCTGCGCGTGATGGTCACAGCGGAGCGTCTGGAACATCGCCCGCAGCTCTGCTAACCGGCAACGCAAACGGGAGGCAACATGACGGATGCGACGCCACGTCCGCTGGTCGCGGGCAACTGGAAGATGAACGGGCTCTCCGCCTCGGTCGAGGAACTGCGCAAGATTGCCGAGGGCGCAGCCGCCATTGCCAAGGCCGAGACCATGGTTTGTCCGCCGGCGACCCTGGTGGCGTCGTTTGCGGCCGCGGCCAAGAATTCCAACACGGGTTCCAAGGTCCGGATCGGCGGACAGGACTGTCACGCTGCCGCATCGGGCGCGCATACCGGCGACATCGCTGCCGAGATGCTGGCCGACGCGGGCGCCGACGCCGTGATCGTCGGCCACTCCGAGCGCCGCACTGACCACCACGAGACCGATGCCGAAGTCCGGGCCAAGGCGGAAGCCGCCTGGCGCGCCAAGCTCACCGCAATCGTCTGCGTCGGCGAACAGCGCGCCGAGCGCGAGAGCGGCAAGACCCTCGATGTGGTCGGCCGCCAGCTCGCGGGCTCGCTGCCCGACGGCGCGACGACCGCCAATCTGGTGGTGGCCTACGAGCCGGTCTGGGCGATCGGCACGGGTCTGACGCCGACCGCGGCCGATGTGGCCGAGGTCCATGGCTTCATTCGTGACCATCTGGTGAAGCGGTTCGGCGCCGAGGGGCGGGGAATGCGGATCCTCTATGGGGGGTCCGTGAAACCATCCAATGCGGTGGAACTGATGGGGGTCGCCAACGTCAACGGCGCGCTGGTCGGGGGTGCGAGCCTGAAGGCCGCCGATTTCCTCGGGATTCTGGCCGCCTATCGTTGACCCTCGCCGGGGTGGAAATCTGCCGGGGGCTGGTGTAGAGACCGCGGCGAATTCCTATATGACACCGCAGGGTTGTCCGGGCCGGGTGGCCCGTTCCGCACGCTTGAGGGCCTTATGCAGCACGTCGTGATCGTCATCCACCTGATGCTGGTGCTCGCCCTGATCGGCGTCGTGTTGCTGCAGCGCTCGGAAGGCGGCGGGCTCGGTATCGGCGGAGGCGGTGGCTTCATGACCAGCCGCGGCACCACCAATGCGCTGACCCGCGCGACTGCGATCATCGCCGGCTGTTTTTTCGTGACGAGCCTCGTCCTGTCCATCCTGGCGGGCGTCGACCGCAAGCCGACGTCGATCCTCGGCGGCGGCAGCCAGACCGCGCCGGCAGCGCCCGGTACCGTTCCGCCGCTCAACAGCGGCAGCGGCGGCATTCTCGATACGCTGCGCCAAAGCACCAACCCACCGGACGCACCGGCGGCACCGCCGAGCGGACCGCAGGTGCCGCGCTCGCAGTAGAACTCACTTCAGAAGGGCCGGGAAACCGGCCCTTCTCACATCTGGGATAGCCCGTTTGAGCCGGTCCGCTTCGGTGCGGACGATGACAAATTTTGGAATGAGCCCGACGACGATGGAATGCTTGCGATCGCCCGAATTTTTCTGTGCACCGATCCCGCTGAGCTGGGGATGCGGGGCAGCCTTGCCGAATCTCGTCTCGTCGAATCGCAACCTGCGACGTAAAGGTTGAATCCCATGGCGCGGTACATTTTCATCACCGGCGGCGTGGTTTCCTCCCTTGGCAAAGGCCTCGCATCCGCAGCTCTTGGCGCGGTGCTTCAGGCTCGTGGCTACAAGGTCAGGCTGCGTAAGCTCGATCCCTATCTGAACGTCGATCCAGGCACGATGTCGCCGTATCAGCACGGCGAATGCTTCGTGACCGATGACGGTGCCGAGACCGATCTCGATCTCGGCCACTATGAGCGGTTCACCGGCCGTCCGGCGAACAAGCGCGACAACATCACCACCGGCAAGATCTACCAGGACATCCTGACGCGCGAGCGTCGTGGCGACTATCTCGGTGCGACCATCCAGGTCATTCCGCACGTCACCAATGCGATCAAGGATTTCATCCGCGAGGGCAACGACGATTTCGATTTCGTGCTGTGCGAGATCGGCGGCACGGTCGGCGACATCG
>JBQCFU010000190.1:0-3075 GCA_051958775.1 Pseudolabrys sp. | reverse complement strand
CAGTTCGGAAAACCGCGTGCAGGAAATCACCGAGATCACCACCAAGCTCAAGGCGCTGGCCAAGGAATTGGCGGTGCCGGTGATCGCGCTGTCGCAGCTGTCGCGTCAGGTGGAAAACCGTGACGACAAGCGACCGCAGCTCGCGGACTTGCGTGAATCGGGATCGATCGAACAGGACGCCGACGTGGTGCTGTTCGTCTATCGCGAGGAATACTACCTGCAGAACAAGGAGCCGCGTCCCGGCTCCGAAGAACATACCAAGTGGCAGATCGCCATGGACGAGGCGCACGCCAAGGCCGAAGTCATCATCGGCAAGCAGCGCCACGGCCCGACCGGCACCGTCGACCTGCACTTCGAAGGCTCGATCACGCGGTTCAGCAACCTCGCCAACCCCAACCGCCTGCCCCAGCCAATGGGATAAGCCGGGCTGCGCACAGGGAGCGCAGTGGACGAACC
This sequence comes from Pseudolabrys sp., assembly GCA_051958775.1. Taxonomy (GTDB): domain Bacteria; phylum Pseudomonadota; class Alphaproteobacteria; order Rhizobiales; family Xanthobacteraceae; genus Pseudolabrys. The sequence goes on along the minus strand of JBQCFU010000190.1, from coordinate 2,619 downwards.
GGGACCACCGGGGTAAGACGACCTCATGTCCGTCGCCACAATGCCCGCGAATTCCGCCACCGAACCGCCGCCGGAGCCCGCTTCCGCGCCTGAGGCGCGCGAAACGGAATCCGGCGCAATCCTCACCGTCGATCTCGACGCCATCGTCGCCAACTGGAAAGCGCTAGGGCGCCGCGCCACGCCCGCGGAATGCTCGGCGGTGGTGAAGGCCGACGCCTATGGCTGCGGCCTCGAACAGGTCGGCGCAGCGCTCGCCAAGGCCGGCTGCAAGACCTTCTTTGTCGCAGACCTGAGCGAAGCGCGGCGGCTGCGCGCGGTCGCGCCGCAGGCGACGATCTATGTGCTCGGCGGATTGCTGCCCGGGACCGGGCCGACATTCGCCGATCTCAACATCTCGCCCTGCATCGGCAGTCTGGTCGAACTCGCCGAATGGGATGCCTTCGTCGCGCAAAGCGGCGGGCATGGCCAGTTCGCGCTGCATGTCGATACCGGCATGAATCGACTCGGCCTGACCGCCGCCGAAGCCGCCGCCATGGCGACGCGCATCCGCGGCGAGCATCACGGCATCGCGCTGCTGATGAGCCATTTCGCCTGCGCCGACACGCCGGAGCACGCGCTCAACGAGCGGCAGATCAAACTCTTCCGCGAAATCCGCCTGCTCTATCGCGGCATTCCCGCCTCGATCGCCAATTCGTCGGGCATCTTCCTCGGCGCGCCGGCGCATTGCGATCTCGTGCGCCCCGGCTATGCGCTCTACGGCGGCAATCCGACCCCCGGCCGCACCAATCCGATGCGCGCGGCGATCGATCTGCGCGGCCGTATTCTGCAGGTGCGCGAGGTGGCGAAGGGCGACAGCGTCGGCTACGGCGCGGCGTGGAGCGCTCCCCGCAGCGCGCGTATCGCCATCGTCTCGCTCGGCTATGGCGACGGTTTCCCGCGCGCGGCCGGCGCGGCCGATCGCACCGCCGGCACGCAGGCCGTGGTCGGCGGCAAGCTCTGCCCGCTCGCCGGCCGCATCTCCATGGATCTGCTGGCGATCGATGTCAGCGAACTGCCGCCGGGCACCGCCAAGCGCGGCGACCTCGCGACGCTGATCGGCGACGAGATCGGCATCGACGATGTCGGCGCCGCAGCGCGCACCATCGGTTACGAAGTGCTCACCAATCTCGGCAAGCGCTATCACCGCATCTATCGCGGCGGCTGATCATCATGGCGAAGAACACATCGAGCTTCGTCTGCCAGAACTGCGGCGCCGCCTATGGCCGCTGGCAGGGCCGCTGCGAATCTTGCGGTGAATGGAATACGCTCGTCGAGGAAGGCGCGACGGCGCCCGTCCCCGGCGGCGCCCGCGCGCCGCGCAAGGGCCGCCGCTTCGATCTCGAGCCGCTCACCGGCGAGACGCTCGATGCGCCGCGCCTCCCCTCCGGCATAACCGAACTCGATCGCGTCACCGGCGGCGGCTTCGTGCCCGGCTCGGTGCTGCTGATGGCGGGCGATCCCGGCATCGGCAAATCGACGCTGCTGATTCAGGCCGCCGCCGCGCTCGCCCGCGCCGGCCACCGCACCGTCTACATCTCCGGCGAAGAGGCCGTGGCCCAGGTGCGGCTGCGCGCCGAACGGCTCGGCCTATCGAAAGCGCCGGTCGAGCTTGCCTCCGAAACCGCGGTCGAGGACATCATCGCCACCATCGCCGAAGGCAAGACGCCGCGGCTGATCGTGATCGATTCCATCCAGACCATGTGGAGCAACGCGGTCGACAGCGCGCCCGGCACGGTGACGCAGGTGCGCGGCTCGGCGCAGGCGCTGATCCGCTACGCCAAGAACTCCGGCGCGGCGCTGATGCTGGTCGGTCACGTCACCAAGGACGGACAGATCGCGGGCCCGCGCGTGGTCGAACACATGGTCGACGCGGTGATGTCGTTCGAGGGCGAAGGCTCGCAGCAGTTCCGCATCCTGCGCGCAGTGAAGAACCGGTTCGGCCCGACCGACGAGATCGGCGTATTCGAGATGACCGGGCTCGGCCTGCGCGAAGTGTCGAACCCGTCCGAGCTGTTCCTGTCGGAGCGCGATCTCGGCTCACCCGGCACCGCGGTGTTCGCCGGCATCGAAGGCACGCGTCCGGTGCTGGTCGAGATTCAGGCGCTGGTCGCGCCGACCTCGCTCGGCACGCCGCGCCGCGCTGTGGTCGGCTGGGAAGGCAGCCGCCTCGCGATGGTGCTCGCTGTGCTCGAGGCCCATTGCGGCGTGAAACTCGGCGGCTACGACGTCTATCTCAATGTCGCCGGCGGTTTGCGCATCAACGAGCCGGCTGCCGACCTCGCTGCCGCCGCAGCGCTGGTCTCGTCCCTTGCCGGCGCGGCGCTGCCAGCCGATGGGGTCTATTTCGGCGAGATTTCGCTCTCCGGCGCGGTCCGCCCCGTGGCGCAGAGCGGCGCCCGGCTCAAGGAAGCCGGCAAGCTGGGCTTCAAGCGTGCGGTCGCCCCCGAAACCGGCCGCGAGAGCGGCGACGCCGGCCTCTCCGTCACCGGCATCGGCCACCTCACTACCCTGGTCGCCGACATCGCCGCGCGTGGCACCCCGCGCCCGGCCGCCGCCCCGCGACCCGCCAAACGCGCCTGA
>JBQCFU010000189.1:0-2361 GCA_051958775.1 Pseudolabrys sp. | reverse complement strand
GTCGTGTCTTACTGCGGACGCCGCCCAGAATCGGTGCGGTCGAATGCTCCGTGGTCGTCGATGTGGTCGGTGCCTGCTGAATGACGACCGGTGCGCGCTCCTCGACCACGATCGGCGGATTGCGCTGCTCGATTACCGTGGTGGTTTGCGCGGACGCTGCCAGCGACCCGAATGCCGAGGCAGCCAATCCGAGTACAATGACATGCATTTTCTTCATGGGTCGGTTCCCCTTGTTGTAGACTGACAAGGAAACGCCGAGCCTCGCTTGGCGTTCCTGCGAGTTCCACGTCACTTTTTTGATTCATCAAGGAACCGAACGTGATCGACCTTTATACCTGGACCACGCCGAACGGCCGCAAGGCCTCCATCACGCTGGAAGAGATCGGCATTCCCTACACCGCCCATCCGGTAGACATCGGCAAGGATGAACAGTTCAAGCCGGACTTCCTGAAGATTTCACCGAACAATCGCATTCCGGCGATCGTCGACCGCGACAACGGCATGTCGCTGATGGAGACCGGCGCGATCATGATCTATCTCGCCGACAAGACCGGAAAGCTGCTGCCGAAATCCGGCGAGGCGCGCTATCGCGTGATCGAGTGGCTGATGTGGCAGATGGGCGGCATCGGTCCGATTCTCGGTCAGGTGCATCATTTCGTGAAGTATAATCCCGGCAAGGCGCCTTATGCCGAGGAGCGCTACAGCAAGGAAGCGGCACGGCTCTATGGTGTGCTCGATCGCCGCCTCGCCAACCGCGAATTCGTTGCCGACGAGTATTCCATTGCCGACATAGCCATCTGGCCTTGGATTTCGCGTTTCGAGTGGCAGCAGATCGACATGACAAAATATCCGAACGTGAAACGCTGGTACGAAACCATCGCTCGCCGTCCGGCCGTGCAGCGCGGTTACAAAGTGCCGAAGGACGTCGGCGAGATTCCCATGCCGTGATCGGCTGACATCAGCGACAACGAGAAGCCGGCGCACGCGCCGGCTTTTTCATTTCAGGGTTTGTGTTTCGTCTCGGCGGTCGCGCTGGCATTCAGTATTCCGGCCGGAACCCGCAGGAACTGCGGCAACGATGCGGCAATGGAACCGGTAAATGTCGTGCTGTCGCCGCAACATTTCCCCACAACTTGCACGTTCGCGAGCCACAAGCGCAGCCAGCGAGGGGTTTCACCAGTCCACATGACATCAATGCCGGGCGCGAGACGTCCGGCTTCAGGATCAATAAACGAAATGCGGCACCTGTTCGTTCCCGCCTGCGTCTGCGTCATGACTTTGAGCGGATCGACCGCGACTACCCCCGTCGCAACCATCGACAGCTTCGTCGGCGCGCCGGTGAAATCCACATCGCGCGTCACGGCAGACAGCGCTGACGATCAGCAGACTTCACCCGATACATCGCACGTGCAGCTTGCCAGCGCCGAGACCACCGTCGAAGCCTGGACGATGTTCGATGCTGCGCGCCGTCACGCTTTCGAGCTGGCCCGCGCACCATCGGCCGACATCAAGATTCCCCAGATCTCGCAGGACGACACCATCGTCGGCTCGCACGAGAACGACGATGCCGAGCTGCGCGAAGTCGAAGGACCGCCGGCGCCGCCGCCGAAGCCGGTCGTGCATCGGTCGCGCCGCGAGGTCTGCGACGCGCTCGCCACCGCCGCGGAAGCCAACAATCTGCCGGCGCCATTCTTCATCCGCCTGCTGCTGCAGGAAAGCGGCTTCCGTCCCGGCGTCGTGTCGCCGGTCGGCGCGCAGGGCGTCGCGCAGTTCATGCCGGAGACCGCCGCGCGCATGGGCCTCGACAATCCGTTCGACCCGCTGCAGGCGATCCCGGCCTCGGCGCGTCTTTTGCGCAATCTGTTCGAGAAGTTCGGCAATCTCGGCCTTGCTGCAGCGGCCTACAATGCCGGACCGAAGCGGATCCACGACTGGCTTGCCAAGAAAGGCAAGCTGCCCGACGAGACGCGCGGCTATGTGAGGATCATCACCGGCAAGGAAGCCGAGAACTGGCGCGTCACGGCAGCCCCGGGCATCGCCGGCATCAAGCTGCCACGTGTCGCGCCATGCCAGGAAGAAGCCGGTCTGCATGCCTGGAACGGTCCGTCGGAAATTCCGATGCCGCCGCCCAACCCGGCCACCCGCGGCGACGAGCCGGTGGTTGCCGACGCCACACCGGCGCGCCATCGCAAGCACGAACTCAAGCATGAGGCGAAGCCCGAACTGGTGGCCCGTACCGCCGAAACCCCGGAACGGGTTGCGGTCAAGTCCAGCCACGACAGCAAGCGGATGATGGCGGTGATCGATGTCAAGCCGGCGAGCAAAGGCTCGACCCACAGCAAGCAGACCCGCACCGCGAGC
>JBQCFU010000188.1:0-5806 GCA_051958775.1 Pseudolabrys sp. | reverse complement strand
TGATGTGGCGGCCGACCGGCTTGTTCGGGAGGCGATGAGAAAAATGTCTCTCGCTACCTCGACGCAAAAACCGCAAAGCTATCTTGCCGCGCAGGAGCGATGGCGTCCCATCGAGATCGTGTTCTGGCTGGCGACACTGCTGCCATTCTTCCTGTTTCCCGATTACCTGACGCTGGCGAGCCAGATAGCCATCACTGGCCTGTTTGCGCTCTCGCTCGATCTGATCCTCGGCTATGCCGGCATCGTCTCGCTCGGCCACGCCGCTTTCTTCGGCATCGGCGCCTATACCGCCGGTGTGTTGACGAAGTACGGCTGGGGCGAACCGGTCACCGGCCTGCTGATCTCTGCCGCGGTCGCCGCCGTTGCCGGCTATCTCTCCAGCCTGATCATCGCCCGCTTCCGCCACCTCGCGCTGATCATGATCACGCTCGGCCTCGGCCTGCTGCTGCACGAGATCGCCAACAGCGCGCACTGGCTCACCGGCGGATCGGATGGCCTTCAAGGCATGCAGGTCTGGCCGCTACTCGGCATGTTCAAGTTCGATCTCTACGGCTACACCGCCTACACCTATTCGCTGATCGTGCTGCTGATCGTCTTCGTGATGGCGCGGCGGCTGATCCACTCGCCGTTCGGCCTCGCCCTGCGCGGCATCCGCGAGAACTGGACGCGCATGCCCGCCGTCGGCGCGAACCGGCAGGCACATATCCGCAAGATCTACACCATCGCCGCCGCCATGGCCGGCGTCGCCGGCGCGCTGCTGGCACAAACCGTCGGCACCGTCTCGCTCGAAGCCATCAGCTTCGGCCGCTCCGCCGACGTGCTGGTGATGCTGGTGCTCGGCGGCGCCGGCCGGTTATACGGCGGCATCGTCGGGGCGATGATCTTCATGATCGCGCGCGACCAGTTCTCCGGCATCGCACCACAATATTGGTACTTCTGGATCGGCCTGCTGCTGATCGCCGTGGTGATGCTGCTGCCAAACGGCGTTCTGGGTGGCCTGTCGTCGCTCCTCAATCGCTGGCGGAGCCGATCATGAGCAATGTCGCACTCGCCACCCGTGGCCTGACCAAGAATTTCGGCTCGCTCGCCGTTGCTCGCGATATCGACATCACGTTGCCGGCAGGCGTGCGCTACGCGCTGATCGGCCCGAACGGTGCCGGCAAAACCACGCTGATCAATCTGATGACCGGCATGCTGCCGCCGAACGGCGGACAGATATTGCTCGGTGGTGAGGACGTCACCGCACTGAAACCGGAAGACCGCGTCCGGCGCGGCCTCGCACGCACTTTCCAGATCAATACGCTGTTTCCCGGGCTCAATGCGCTGGAAGCGGTGACGCTCGCCGTGTGCGAACGGCGGCAGATCGCCGGTACGTTCTGGAGCCGGTTGTCGTCGGAGCGCGACGCGATCGAAGAAGCCTACGACATCCTCAAGCGGCTGCGGCTCGGCGAAAGCTGCTATCAGCCGACCCGCGAGTTGCCTTACGGGCGGCAGCGACTGCTGGAGATCGCGCTCGCGCTGGCGAGCCGGCCGAAAGTGCTGCTGCTCGACGAGCCGGCTGCCGGCGTGCCGCTGGAAGAAAGCGGCGACATTTTCGAGGCAGTCGCCGAACTCTCCGGTGACATTACCGTGCTGTTCATCGAGCATGACATGCAGGTCGTGTTCCGCTTCGCCAGCCACATCATCGTCATGGTCGGCGGCGCGATCTTCGCGCAGGGCTCGCCGCAGGAGATCGCCGCCGATCCGCGCGTGCGCGAGGTCTATCTCGGGAAACGGCACCATGGTTGAGCCGCTGCTGACCCTCGACGGTGTGCGCGCGGGCTACGGCGATTCCGTCGTGCTGCACGACATTTCGTTCACGCTGCCGGAGAACGGCAGTCTCGCGGTGCTCGGCCGCAACGGCGTCGGCAAGTCGACGCTACTGCTCACCATCATGGGCTACACGCAACTGCGCGCCGGCAAGATCATCTGGCGCGGCCAAGATATCTCGCGCCAACCTCCGCACCAACGCGCGCGCCTCGGCATCGGCTGGGTGGCGCAGGAGCGGGAAATCTTCCCGTCGCTGTCGGTCGAGGAAAATCTCACGGTTGCCTGCCGCTCCGGGCCGTGGGACCTCGCCGCGGTCTACGCGCTGTTCCCGCGGCTCAACGAGCGGCGGGGCAATATGGGCAATCAACTCTCCGGTGGCGAACAGCAGATGCTGGCGCTGGCCCGCGCGCTGATGACCAACCCGTCGCTGCTGCTGCTCGACGAACCGCTGGAAGGTCTCGCTCCGGTGATCGTCGATGAAATCACTGCAGCGACACAGCGGATGCTCGCCGACAACCGCATCGCCATCATCCTGGTCGAGCAGCACACCGACATCGCCCTGTCGATGACCGAAGAGGCGCTGGTGCTGGAGCGCGGCAGCATCGCCCATCGCGGCCCGGCGGCTGCGCTGAGCACCGACACCGCGACCCTCGATCGGCTGGTCGGCCTGCGCGTCGAATAACCGTCAGGCGACTTACGCATAAGAGCGCAGACGGCGCGAAGGTGGACGTACACCCGCGCACCGGTGCTATAACCGCTTTCCCTCCTCGCCTCCGCAAGACGGCTGTTATTCCATGGCTCTTTACCGCTCCGCTTTCGTTCCGCACGATCTCCGCCAGCCGTTGCGCGGTGCCGACCAAGGCCCACTCGCCGGCCTGACCATCGCCGTCAAGGACATGTACGACATCGCCGGCGAGCGCACCGGCGGCGGCAATCCGACCTGGTTGGCGATCCAGAAGCCGGCGGCGCGCCATGCCGGGGTCGTGCAGAAGCTGCTCGATGCCGGCGGCACGATCATCGGCAAGACAATCTGCGACGAACTGTTCTTCAGCGTCATGGGCGTCAACGCGCATTACGGCATGCCGGTCAATCCGCGCGCGCCCGGCCGCATTCCCGGCGGTTCATCGAGCGGCTCCGCCTCCGCCACCGCATCCGGCACCTGCGATCTCGCGCTCGGCAGTGACACCGGCGGCTCGGTGCGCATCCCGGCTTCATTCTGCGGCCTTTACGGCTTGCGCCCGACCTGGGGCCGCATCGACGACAGCGGCATGATGCTGCTCGCGCCGTCGTTCGACGTGGCCGGCTGGTTCGCCGCCAGTCCCGGCCTGTTTCACAAGGGCGGCCTGCTGCTCGACAGCAAGACCGTCCCCGCGACCATCGATCATGTGGTCCAGCTCGACGATTGCTTCGCTGAAACGCAGCCCGATGTCGCCGCTGTCATGCGTGAAGCGGTGACACGATTGACGACGCATCTGCCACGCATGAGCCGCACGCGCGTCGCGCCCGACGGACTCGATCAGTGGCGCGAAGTGTTCCGCGTGCTGGAGTTCGCCGAAATCTGGCAACTCTATCGCCGCTTCGTCGAGGAGCAGAAGCCGGTGTTCGGCCCCGGCGTCGGCGAGCGCATGGCCGAGACGGCGCGCATCACGCCGGCGGAAGTCGACGCCGCGAACGCCATCCGCGACGCCGCGCGCCGGCATCTCACCGCGATAACGCCACCCGGCACGGTGCTGATGCTGCCGACGGCGCCGTGCATCGCGCCACCGGCCGACCTCGCCGGTGATGCGGCAAATGCCTTCCGGGCCAGCATCATGCGACTGACGTCCATTGCCGGTCTGACCGGACTGCCGCAGGTCACCATTCCGATTGGCACCGCGTCAGGCTGTCCGATCGGTCTTTCGTTCATTGGCTGGGCCGGCGGCGACGAGGCGCTGCTCGATCTCGCGGTGCAACTCGCGCCGCATTGTGGCATAACCGCTTGACGGAGGGCTGCCATCATGGCGACACGTGCCCGGAAGTCTGCAAGCCGAACCAAACGCGCGGCGGAAAAAGCGCCGCGCAGCAAAACTAAAACCGTCAAAACGAAAACAACCAAGATGACGAAGCGTGCCGACCCGCACGCGACGCTCGGCAAGCAGCGGCGACAGAGCTTTACCGTCAGCCATCCGCGCAAGACCGACTTCCGCGCCGGCCTGCGGCGCTATGCGCGCTACCGCGATCTCGGCATCGCTCCGGCGACGCAGGGGCTGGTGCAGGCGCATGTGATCCGCATGATCCCACCGTTCCGCGCCGAAGAAGTCTCGACGCCGCATTATCACGATGTGGCGTTCCAGATGATCTATGTGCTGAAGGGCTGGTACAAGACCGCGTTCGAAGGTCAGGGCACGCACACATTCCGCAAAGGTTCGTGCTGGATCCAGCCGCCGCGCATCGCGCACACCGTCCTCGGCTATTCCAAGGATTGCGAACTGCTGGAAATCATCATGCCGGCAGACTTCGACACGGTGACGCTGGACAAGCAGCGTCGCTAAATCCGCTCAATGGAAGTTGCGGCCCTTCGGCATCACCGCATGGACGCCGCCGACGGCGCGCTTCTGCTCCAGCCCCAGATCCTGCGCCGTCTGCTCATCATTGCGGAACAGCGTGACCAGCGTGTCGCCGCTGCGCGGATGACGCTGGCGGTTGGGCTGTGGCATCGCAATCCGTTGTGCGCCGCCCTCCACCACCTCGAAGTCGGACAACCGCCCGAGCAGCGACGTCAAATCCTCGAAATGGTCGGCGACCACATGGATCACACCCTTCTCGTTCTGCAGCCCGCCGCTGATGCTGATCAGCCGCGCGCCCATAACGATGGGACGATACTGCTCGAACTTGCGCGGCCAGACGATGGTGTTGGCGATGCCGGTTTCGTCCTCCAGGGTCATGAAGATCGCATTGCCGGTGCCGGGGCGCTGGCGCACCAGCACGAGCCCGCCGATGGTGGCGCGCGTGCCCGGCCGCATCGCGCCCAATTGCTCGTGCGGCACGATCTTGCGCGCAGCCAAGATCGGCCGCAGGAACGACACCGGATGCGCCTTCAACGACAGGTGCAGATGGCGATAGTCCTCGACCACCTCCGCACCGGGCAGCATGCGCGGCAAAGCCACATCGGGCTCCTGTTCCGGCATCGTCACGCTTGCGAACAGCGGCAGGTCGTCCTTGTCGCCGGCGCGGCGCAACGCCCGCACCGCCCACAGCGCCTGACGCCGCGTCAGCCCGAGCGAGCGGAACGCATCGGCATGCGCCAGCCGTTCCAATGCCTGCGGCGGCAGGCCCGTGCGCAGCCACAGATCGCGCACGGATGAGAATTCGCGGTCGCGCGCGCGCTCCAGCGCTTCGCCCCACTCTTTGGAAAAGCCGCTGATCTGCCGCAGGCCGAGCCGCAGCGCGCACGTGCTTCTGATGTCGTCTTTCATCGACGCATGGCGCGGATGCAGCACGCCTTCATTGCGTGACGCACGCTCCAGCGTGCAGCCCCAGCACGAGGCGTTGATGTCGACCGGCCGGACCGGAACGCCGTGCTCCTGCGCATCGCGCACAAGCTGTGCCGGCGCATAGAAACCCATCGGCTGGCTGTTCAAGAGCGCCGCCGCGAACACGTCGGGGTAATGGCACTTGATCCAGGCCGAAGCGTAAACCAGCAGCGCGAAGCTCGCCGCATGGCTTTCCGGAAAGCCGTATTCGCCGAAGCCCTCGATCTGCCGGAAGCAATCCTCAACGAATTTTCGCGGATAGCCGCGATCACACATACCGCCGATGAACTTGTTTTTGAACAGTTTGACCTCGCCGGTCCGCCGGAACGTCGCCATGGACCGGCGCAGCTTGCTCGCTTCCGCCGGCGTGAACCCGGCGCAATCGACGGCGATACGCATCGCCTGCTCCTGAAACAGCGGAACGCCGAGCGTGCGCGAGAGGATCGCTTTCAGTTCATCCTTTTTACCGTAACGCGGATCGGGCG
>JBQCFU010000187.1:0-2205 GCA_051958775.1 Pseudolabrys sp. | reverse complement strand
TAGGTATTCATGGTCGATTTTCTGATCGCGACGGGCGGCAGGGCTGTTGGCGGTGTTACGCTGTTGCGCCAGGTGGGGGCCGACGTCCTCGCGGCCTGTTTCGTCATCGACCTGCCGGAGCTTGGCGGCGCCGACAAGCTGCGCGCCATGGATGTCCCGGTGCGGACGCTGATTTCCTTCGCCGGACATTGATCTTCCCTGCGGCAGTGTGCCGCCGGATGCGGTGCGATGCTGCTTGCGCCCGATCAAAATCCGGCTGCGGATCGTCCGCTATCGTTCTTCCCGACAGGGAGGATGACGATGGCATTCAAGGACACGCTGCTGACCTTCACCACCTATCCCGACCCGACGCCGGCAGCCGTCATCGACGATGCGCTTGGCGTGGCGGAGGCGCTGGGGAGCCAGTTGTCTGCGATCGCCTGCGCCGTGGAGCGCCGTGCACCGGGCAGCTTTCTCGCCGACATGGTGATCAATTTCCCGGCGATGGCGGCGGCCGAGTTCAAGAAAAGCCGTCTCAGCGCCGACGACCTGCTGGCCGCGTTCAAGGCCGACGCGCAACGGCGCGGTATTTTCCAGGAGGCGATCGTCAAGGAGTGCGGACCGGCTGAAGTACTCGATGTCTTGACGGCAGCGGCACGCTTGCGCGATCTCACGCTGGTGCCGGTTCCGGTCGGTGACATGATCGATCAATGGTTCGCCGAAGCGATCATCTTCGGCTCGGGGCGTCCGACCATGATCCTGCCGCACGAGCGCAAGCGGCGTGGTGCCGTGTCGCTCGACGTCGCGATCGTCGCATGGGATTTCAGCCGCGCAGCGGCGCGTGCGGTTGCCGACGCGATGCCGATGCTGGCGCGCGCAAAGCGCGTGCATGTGCTGACGGTGAGCAACGAGAAGGCGCTCGATCCGGAACGCTCCGGCAGTGAACTGGCGACTTATCTCGGCCGGCACGGTATCGAGACGGTGGTCGATCATGTCGACGCCGCCGGCCGCAAGATCGGCGCCGTGCTTGAGGCGCAGATCGAGAAGACGCAAGCGGATGTGCTGGTGATGGGCGCGTTCGGCCATTCGCGCTTGCGTGAGTTTGTGCTCGGCGGCGCGACCCGCACCATGCTGATGACGCCGCCGGTGCCGGTATTCCTGTCGCACTAGGACAAGCGGACGAGTGTCTTCGGACTAGCGTCCCCACGGTCCCTTGAACGGACCGCCGAGCGGCGGGAGGCCGGGGATGAACGGCTTGTTGCCGCCGCTTTGACCTTGTCCCTGTCCTTGCGCTGGTTCGGGTGCGCCCCAGGGGCCTGCGGTCGATGGGTCGGAGGGGGCAGATGCGTTGCCGTCCTGACGGCCCCAAGGGCCGTTACTGCCGTCGGAACCGTCCGCGCCGGGGTCATCCGGGCCATCATCCGGCGCCGGCGCTGGCGGCAAAGCGAGCGGGCCGGGATCGTGACCGCCCGCATATTGAACCAGCGCGGCGACGCGGGCATCGACCGACGGGTGGGTCGCGAACAGGTCGGAGAAACCCGTGCGCGGATTGTCGATGCACATCTCCATCACCGCGGAATTGGTGGTCGGCAATTCGCTGCGGCCTTCGATCTTGCGCAGCGCCGAGATCATGGCGTCGGGGTTCTTGGTCAATTCCACCGAGCCGGCGTCCGCAAGGAAGTCGCGCTGACGCGACAGCGCGAAGCGGATGACGATCGACAGCACCCAGGCGACGACGATCAGTGCAATGGCGATCAGGATCGCGATGCCGGCACCGCCGGAGCCCTTGCGGTCGCTGCTGGACGAGGAACGGCCACCACCACCGCCGAAGCGAATGCCGCCCTGAAAGAAAAGTCGGAATACCATCTCGCCGAAGAACGAGATCACGCCGGCGATCACCACGGCAATCACCAGCAGGCGTACGTCGCCATTGCGGATGTGGGTTAGTTCGTGGCCGAGCACGGCTTCGATCTCGCTCGGATTGAGTGAGTTCATCAGTCCGCGTGTGACGGTGATCGAGTATTGTTTTTCGTTGAGGCCAGTGGCGAAAGCGTTGAGCGCATCGTCATCGGCGATCTTGAGTTTCGGCATCGGGATGCCGCGCGAGATGCAGAGGTTTTCGAGCAGGTTGTAGAGCTGTGGTTCCTCGGCGCGCGTCACGCTATGGCTATCGGTGATGGCGTCGATCATGCGCTGGTGGAATTTGTAGGCGATCCAGACCCACAG
>JBQCFU010000186.1:0-3821 GCA_051958775.1 Pseudolabrys sp. | reverse complement strand
TGATCTTCGCCTTCACCGTCTCCGCCATGCCGCGGATGAACATCGGCAGGCCGAGGCCGATGGAAATCGTCTCGCCTTTCACCGTGAACAGGCCGACAGTGAAATCCAGCGCTTCATAAATGATAAGATTGTAGGCCGTCCGCGTCAGATTGGTCTTCATCTCCTCGGTGATGGCGAGAAGGCCATTACGGATCACTTCGACGGTGACGGCGTCGATCGGCTGGCGTTGCACGGTCATGATCAGCTCCCGATCGTCAGAATGAGATTGCCGAAGGCATCGACGCTCATGCGATCGCCCGGCGCGATCACCGTGGTCGAGGCGTGCTCCTCGATCAGCGCCGGCCCGGCGATCTCGTTGCCGTGGCGGAGCTTTGTGCGCTCGTAAACCGGCGTGTCGACGAAACCATCCGCCTCGCTGAAATAAACCGGCTTCTGCCGCACCAGCGCATCCGCCTCGGGCTTTGCCGCGCCTTCGCTCACCGAACGCGGGCTTGGCTTCTTCATCAGGCCGGTGACAGTGAGCCGCAGGCTGACGATGTCGCCCGGCTCCTTCGGCGCCGACGTGCCATAACGCACCGCGTGCACCTCGTCGAACTGGCGCTTGATGCCCGAACGATCCTTGGTCTTGAACAGCGCCCCGTCGAGATCGACGGTCACCGCGTGCTCCTGACCGACGTAACGCATGTCGGCGGCACGCGCGACTTTGATCTCGCTCGGCTTGACCGCGGAATCGGCGATGGCCGCGCGGCCTTCCTTCTCCATCTCGGCATAGATCGCTTCGAGTTCGTCGAACGACACGTCGTCGAGACGCCGGAAACACGAGCGCACATAGTCGTAGCGCAGATCGCTGAACAGCATGCCGTAGGCCGAGAAATGCCCCGGCGAGAACGGGATCAGCACGCGGCGGATGCCGATCTCGCGTGCGATCGCCGACGCATGCAGCGGCCCGGCACCGCCATAGACCACCATGGTGAAGGCGCCGGCGTCGAGGCCGCGCTCGGTGGTCACCGCCTTTACCGCATGCGACATGGTGGTGACGGCGATGCGCAGGATGCCGTCGGCCATCGCGGTTTCTTCAAGACCGAGCGGCGACGCGACGCTGCGCACCGCGTCCCGCGCGGCGTTACGGTCGAGCGGCATCTCGCCGCCGAGGAAATTGTGCTCGTCGAGCCGGCCGAGCAGCAGGTTGGCGTCCGTCACGGTCGGCTCGGTGCCACCGCGGCCATAACACGCCGGCCCCGGCATCGAACCGGCGCTCTGCGGGCCGACGCGCAGCGAATTGCCTTCGCCGATGCGCGCGATGCTGCCGCCGCCGGTGCCGACTTCGAAAATATCGATCATCGGAATCTGGATCGGCAGCGCCTTTTCATAGCCGCCGATCAGCGCGCTGCCGGTCGTCAGCGGCTCGCCCTTGCTGATGACGCCGGCCTTCGCCGTGGTGCCGCCCATATCAAAGGCGATGGCGTCGCCGAGCCCCATCTGTGCGCAGATCGCCTGCGCGCCGATGACGCCCGCCGCCGGACCGGACTCCAGCCTGCGCACGCAGTCGCGCCGCGCATGCGCGATCGGAAACAGACCGCCGGTCGACTGCACCGCATAGAAGCTGCCGCGGAAACCCGCCGCTTCCAGATGGCTTTCCAGCTCGCCGAGATAGGCGGCGACGCGCGGACCGACATAGGCGTTCGCCGCAACCGTCGAGACGCGCTCGAACTCGCGATACTCCTGCGACAGTTCGTGCGACGCGGAAACGAACGTGCCGGGCAATTCCTCCTGCACGATCTCCTTGACCCGCACCTCATGCGCCGGGTTGCAGTACGAGTGCAGCAGCAGGATCGCCACCGCCTCGATGCCGCGATCCTTCAGCGTGCGGACCAGGCGGCGCACCGCACTCTCGTCCAGTTCCTTGTGTACCGCGCCGTCGGCGCGCAGCCGTTCCGGCACCTCGAAGCGCAGCGAGCGACGGATCAGCGGCTCATGCTTGCTGAAAAACAGGTTGTAGGCATCCGGCCGGTTGACGCGGCCGATCTCATAGATGTCGCGAAAACCTTCAGTGATCAGCAGCACCGTCTCCGCGCCGGTGCGCTCCAAGAGCGTGTTGATGGCGATGGTCGAGCCGTGCAGGAACAGATAGGCGTCCTGCGCCTTGATCCGCGCGCCTTTCAGCGTGTCCTCGATGCCGTCGACCAGCCGTCCATGCGTCGACAGCGCCTTGCCGAAATGCAGTTCGCCCGACGCTTCGTCGAACGCCGCCAGATCGGTGAACGTGCCGCCGATATCGACAGCAATGCGCAGCCGCCCCGCTCCGGGCTGGCCCGAACCCGCACTCATGACGTCTCCTCACACTCGCCGGATCGGCCCTTTTTCAGGGGCGAATCCATTTATTCGGATTGCGAAAAAGTTTTCGGATGCTAAGGTGCCCGGCGGCCTCTGCCGAGTCAAGGATAGGCGCCGGTCATGCGGCAGATCAGAACGATCAAGGACAAGTTCCTGCGAGAGAAGCCGTCAAAGGACGCCAATAGGGACGCCAAGCGGGATGCCAAGACGCGCAGCCCGCGGCGGCCGCGCAAGGCCGTTGCCAGCAAGCCGCCCGCCAACAAGACAGCGGGCAAAGCGCCGGCGCGCGACAGCAAAAGCTCGGTGCAGTCGCTGGCGAAAGCCTTTCGCCTGCTCGAAGCCATCGCCGCCACCGAAACCGATCTCACGCTCAGCGAACTGGCGGGCGCGGCCGCACTCGATCCCGGCACCACGCATCGCATGCTCAACACGCTGACGGATCTCGGCTATGTCGATCGCACCGAAGGCAAGCGCTTCGCGCTCACGCTCAAGGTGCTCGATCTCGGCTTCCGCGCCATCGGCCGCCGCGACATCCGCACCCTGGCACGGCCGCTGCTGCGCACGCTGGTCGATGAGGTGAGCGAGGCCGCGAGCCTCGGCGTACTCGACGGCAGCGACGTTCTGTATGTCGAGCGCATCCGCGCCGGCATGACCCGGCTTGGCGTCGACATCCGCGTCGGCACGCTGATCCCCGCCGCCAACAGCGTGATCGGCTGGGCGATCCTCGCGTTTCTTCCGCCGGCCGAACAGGCGCGCATCCTCGCTTTGCCGAGCCGCCAGCGCGATTTCCGCGATGTGCGTCAGCCGGCCGACCTCGAAACGCGGCTGGCGACGGTGCGCCGGAAGGGCTACGCGCTCGGCGGCTCGCTGGTGTCGAACGATCTCACCGCGCTCGCCGCGCCGGTGCTCGACCGCGACGGTTTTCCGGTCGCCGCGGTCAGCGTCGCCGCGCCCGGCATGCGGCTGACGGCGGATGAACTGCGCGACCGCGCGCTCGAACCGTTGCGCAAGACCGCGCAACTGATCGCCAGCGGACTGGAAGCGAGCGGCGGCGCCGTCGGCTGACGGCTGCGGACGGATGCGACGCCCCACTCTCACCACGTCATGCGCGGACTTGCTCCGCGCATCCACGCCTTGCTGTGCTGCTTGTCCCGGTCATCACGTCTTTGATGCCGCGATGAAGCAAGTCGTGGATGCCCGCAACAAGTGCGGGCATGACGGCGGAGAGAGCCCGGGCTGGCGCGGCGCACGCAGAATCCCTCGCCCCGTTGACGGGGAGAGGATGGCGAGCGTGAAACGCGAGCGGCGTGAGGGCAAAACGCCCAGGCAGTCCACCCATCCGTCATGGCCGAACACAGCCCGTGAAAAATGGGCGTAAACGCGCTGATGTCGCGGCTATAGCCCCATTCTCTCAACGTCATGGCCGGGCTTGTCCCGGCCATCCACGTCTTTGGTGCCGCGATGAAGCAAGACGTGGATGCCCGCAA
>JBQCFU010000185.1:0-2264 GCA_051958775.1 Pseudolabrys sp. | reverse complement strand
GCCGGCAACAATCTTCCGCAACGTCCACAAGCTGCCGCCCGCGACGATCCTCACCGCGCATGCCGGTGAAGAACCGCGCCTTGCACAATACTGGCATCTCGACAGACTTGCCGCACGCACGCCTGAACCGATTGATGCCGTCACGGCAGCAGATCAACTCGATCATCTGCTGCGCGATTCCATCGCCAAGCGAATGATCGCCGACGTGCCGCTCGGCGCGTTCCTGTCGGGCGGCGTCGATTCATCGACGGTCGTGGCACTGATGCAGGCGCAGTCATCGCGGCCGGTCAAAACGTTCACCATCGGCTTCGACGACCCGGCGTTCGACGAAGCGGCCCACGCGAAGGCGGTCGCTCAACATCTCGGCACCGATCACACCGAGATCACGCTCAAGGCTGACACTGCGCTCGATCTCGTCGCACGCATTCCTGACTGGTTCGACGAGCCGCTCGCGGATTCATCGCAACTCCCCGCCTTTCTGGTGTCGGAAGCGACGCGACTGCACGTCACCGTTGCGCTGTCCGGCGACGGCGGCGATGAATTGTTCGGCGGTTATCCGAAATATCGGCACCTTGCGAACCTCTGGCGACGGGCCGGATCAATGCCACTGGCAATCCGGCGGTTCGGCGGTTGCGCCCTCCGCACGATTCCGGAACAATTCTGGCGTCTGGCAAGCGCCGACCCGCGGATCGGCGAAAAGATGCGGCGGCTGACCCGTGCACTCGCGGCACAAGACATCGACGCCGCAGCGCTTGCCATCGACACCGTCGGCTTCGCGACGGCGCTCGTTCCGGAAGCGAAACGCACATTGCTGCCGCGGCATCTCGCTCCCGCCAGCCTCGACGACCTCGTGTCGCGCCTGCAACTCAACGACACCAGCGGCTATCTGCCGGACGACATCCTCACCAAGGTCGACCGCTGTTCGATGGCGGTCTCGCTCGAAGCGCGCGAACCCCTGCTCGATCATCGCGTGGTGGAATATGTCTGGAGCTTGCCGCCGGCGCTGCGGCGCGGTGAACCGCGACCGAAAGAGTTGCTGCGCCAAGTGCTCGGTCGTTATGTCCCGGACGCGCTCACCGATCGGCCGAAACGAGGCTTCTCCGTGCCGCTTGACACTTGGCTATGCGGCCCACTGAAATCCTGGGCCGAAGATCTGCTGTCGGAACGCGCGTTGGGTGACAGCGGCCTGCTCGATGTCACGCGTATCCGCCGCGCGTGGCAACGCCAGCAGGACGGCATCGAACGCAATGGCACCGGATTGTGGAATGTGCTGATGCTGCAGGCATGGATGCGCCGCTGGATGCCCGCATGATGCCCTTCCCCAGCCTTGATATTCTTCCTGCGGTCTTATGCGTTGCCGCTGCAGCGATCGTTACCGCGATTCTGATCGTTCTCCTGCGTCCGTTGTTGCAGCGCTACGCGCTGGCCATCCCGAACCGGCGCTCCTCTCATCGTACGCCGACGCCGCAGGGGGGCGGCATCGCGGTGATTGCTGCGACCATCGTGATCGGTGGCATGGCCGCCATCTGGCTCGGCGTCGCGACACCGTTGCTTGCGGTCCTGCTGGCTGTCGCCGCCGCACTCGCGATCCTCGGCGCTGTCGACGATATTCGTCCGCTCGGCCCGGCCTTGCGGTTCGGCCTGCAGGGACTGGCCGTGCTGATCCTCGCCGTCGCCATGCCGGCCGACTGGCGCGCGCTGCCTGTGCTGCCTCTCGTGCTTGAACGAGCGCTGCTCGTCGTCGCCGGGCTCTGGTTCGTCAACCTCGTCAACTTCATGGACGGGCTCGACTGGATGACGGTGGCGGAAGTGGTGCCGGTTGCCGGCGCGCTCGCTGCGCTCGGATTGTCCGGCCTCTATCCGGTCCACACCACGCTTGTCGCACTTGCGCTGTTCGGAGCCATGCTCGGCTTCGCACCATTCAACCGACCCGTGGCACGATTGTTTCTCGGTGACGTCGGCAGCCTGCCGATCGGCCTGTTGCTCGGCGCGCTGCTTTATGTGCTCGCCACGCAAGGCCACTTCGCGGCAGCGCTGATCCTGCCGATGTACTACCTGATGGACGCGACTCTCACCTTGCTGAAGCGCGCCCTGCGTCGCGAGCGGGTGTGGGAAGCGCACCGCCAGCATTTTTATCAGCAGGCAGTTGATGGCGGCATGACCGCGATGTGGATCGTGGTGCATGTCTTCGCGCTGAATGTCACGCTGATCGCGCTTTCTGTAGCGACGATCGCCTATCCCGATTTCAGCATTGCCGGCGTAGC
>JBQCFU010000184.1:0-4643 GCA_051958775.1 Pseudolabrys sp. | reverse complement strand
CGGCAAGCTTGGCCACCGACACCGGCGACACGGTGCGGATCTCCACACCGGTTTCCTTGGTAAACGGTTCGAAGATGTTCTTCTTGGCCGCCGCTTCCCAGGCGCCGCCCCAGGTGTTGACGTACAACACCTCCGCCGCATCGACGCGCCGCACCCAAGGCGCCGCGATCAGAGCCGTTCCGCCGAGCGCGCCCTTGACCAGGGTGCGGCGGGTAACCGGAATACGCGCAGTCATGATGTTCCCTCCGATGTTGTCGTTATGTCGTCTCACGCGACCGCTTTGGCTTTCGGCGTCACCGGCCCGGCACTATCACCGAACACGGCGCGGTAAACCCGCAGCCAGTTTCCGCTGGCAATCTTGTCCGCTTCCACATCGCTGAACCCGGCGCGGCGCAGCGCCGGCTCGACGGTGCCGATTCCCGACAGCTCCTTGAACCAGTCGGCGGGCGGCACCTTGCCCGGCCGCGCCGCAGAGCCCGCGCCGTAGTCGACGCCACGGGTCCACTGCCCCTTGCGCATCCAGTCATAGTCACGCTGACCGTGGTTGTGACTGCGATCGGTGCCGATAGCGACATGGTCGATCCCGGCGATGTCGACCGTACGCTTGATCATGTCGCACCAGCGGTCGACCGTCGAGCAGTAATCGTCGCCGGTGATATTACGGTAGCAAGCGCAACCGATGACGCCGCCATTGTCCTTCAAGGCATGCAGCACGTCGTCGGTCTTGTTGCGCTTGTGCGGGAACAGCGAATCCGCATTGGCGTGCGTCACCGCCACCGGCATCTTTGAATACTTGACCGCGTCGAGCGTGGTGCGGTTGCCGACATGAGACAAGTCGACGAGGACGCCGGCGCGATTCATCTCCAGAACGAGCTCGCGGCCAAACCGCGAGAGACCGGAATCCTCCGCCTCGTAGCAGGACCCACCGTAGTCATTTTGATTGTTGTAGGTGAGCTGGATGCAGCGCACGCCCATATCGGCAAACAGCTCGACGAACCGAATGCGGCTGTCGAGCAGGGTCGCATTCTGGAAACCGAGCAGCACGGCGATACGTCCGGACTTATGGATCGCTTCGATCTGCGCGGCATTATAGGCGATGCCCATCACATCGGCATTCTCGCGCTCGAGATCACGCCACCGGCCGATCGCGTCCATCGCCTGGATCGCGCCTTCCCAGAAGCCGAGCGTAATCGTCACGCAGCCGACACCGGCAGCATTGAGTTGCTCGAGCACGGCGCGGTCGAAGTGGCCGCATTGCAATCCGTCAATCAGCATTTGCCCTCTCGTCGGTCTTGGCTGTACCGCCCGGCTGGCCGAGCAGGAGTTCGAAATCGGTGTCGTCGTCGTCGCGGCCGTGCACGCGACCTTCGGCATCCACCATCACCGGACCGGCATGACGACGCGACTCGATCGAGTCCGGCGTCAGCGCATCGGCCGAGCGGTCATAAAGCGCACGCCACAGCGCATGCGATACAGTCAAGCCGTTGCACAGCGCCGCGTCCATGACTGCATCCGTACCGGGCAAGCGGTCCGCCGTGATGCGGATGACAGCTCCATCGTCGCCAATCAGGTCGACACTCGCCTGCGCGCGATGGCGCTCCGCCAGTGCGGCGATGACACGTAACTCGGCGGCGTTCGCGACATGCGACACCGTAATCTCTCCAGCACCGTGCATCCGGTGTTGCGCCAGCGCGAGATCGAGAACGTCGTCGGCCAGTAGCCAGGCGTGCTGACCGCCACCGTCGAGCCTGTCGCTATCGGTTAGCCGGATGGCATCGTGGCGCGCGGCTTTGAGCGTATCGATAGTTCGCTGGAAACCCGCGAGACCGGACAACTCCGCCGCCTGCGAATAAAGGATGGCGTTGCCGACGGCCGGCACCAGCCCCGCCGGCAACCCCGTGGTGAGCAGGATACGCTCGACGATCATGCGGGTTTCCCGCACGGAGAGCATGATGCTGCGTTCGGTGTCCGACATGCTCATACTTTGGGGGCTTCCGGCCAGAACCAGTCAGCGCTTGTGCCCGCGGCGATTTCGTCCGGCAGCGGCGCGCCGTGATAGAGGACGCCGCGCAGATTGCGGTTGAGATAATCGCGCGTCTTGTCGATGCCGTGGATCGCCACGTTCATCAGCCTCACCATGTCGATCGGCACGAAGCCTTCGCCCATGATGTTCATGATCGGCGAATGATAGGGCAATTCCGACAACGTCTGCACCCGTGCGATGAAAGCACGCAGATCCGGCCGTGCCAGCAGCACCCGCGCCACCGGCGCATCGTCGCCGAACTGCGTCAGCGCCGCGTGCAGCGCCTGTGCCAGCACCGGAATATCGAGACCGAGATTGAAGGCCCACGGAATCTCGTCGAGGGGACCGCGGCGCGGCTCCTCGGCATTGACCGATTTGTACCAGACGAAGCGCTGCGCGCCCGGCGCCGTCATGTCGATGTCCAGCGCCCAGCGGTATTCTGTTTCAAGGATGTCCCGCAGGCGACCGACGCTCATCTCCGGCCGGGTGACAGTTTCCTCGTCCACCACCAGCGTTTCCGCCAGCGCGTCAGCAGCGTCCGGCACCAATTCGATCAGCAGCGAGTGCAGTGTTTCAAGCGTTTCCGGCACAACCTGCGCCGCGAGTCGGTCACACAGCGCCGCCAGCGGATAGCGGGCCGGCTGGCCTGCGACCATTCCCGTGTCGAACAGATTCTGCACTACTTGCTGCACGGCCCGCAGTTCAGCCGCGATCTGCGCGCTCGGGATGAGGGCGTCATAGCGGACGCCGTCCTGTTCACGGAAATGGATCGCACGCGCGATCAGCCGCGACAGTTCCGCAAGCTTTGCATCACCGGCAGCGATCGGCAGCGACTTCGCTGCCACCAGCGCAGCCTCGCGAGCGTGCAGCCAGCGGTCGATCAGCTGCGGATGATTGTTGATGAACAGGATGAGCCCGAGCGCCGAGCCATTGCCGACGCCGAGATAGCGCGCGATCTCCGGCGCGAGCGGCACGGCCGTATCCGGTGCACGGCAACGCGCCAGATGCTCGACCAGATCCTGCGCGAACACCCGCATCATGTAGGTGCACAGCATCTGGGCCGAGAGCGCCGTCCGCAGCGGATGGTCGGCCTCTAGCGCACGGAACGAGCGCGTGCCGAACGTGCCGTTACCATCAAGGCCGGTGTTGCGCATCAGGTAGCAAACCTGGCCGATGGTCGCGACGTCCGGCTGCTGTCCTGCGGCGAGCCGGTCGACCGTGTGATTGAAGGCGCGCGAGGACCGATTCGACCGGCACCAGATCAGCGTGCCGGGCGTGGCACGGCCTTCGTAGAGTTTCGGCAGTTCGATGCCGGTGGTGGCGATGTCTTCGGCGCTCATTTCGCCTTCGACCAGCGCCGCCATCATGTCCCACGAACGGCCGATGATACGGCCGGTGCGGCCCTTGGGCGAGAAGGCGAAGGAATAGACTGGGAAATCGAAGACCCGGTCCAGCGTCTCGATGCGATAGAACGCGGAACCGCGGGCGTTTTCATCGAGATCAAAACTGCGCCGGGTGATGGTCCAGCGTTCACGGATCGCACGAACCAGAAGCGCTCGCGACGCACTGACCCGGCAAGGCTGGAGCGCCGCGAGCGTAGCGGACTGCATCAGCACGGCCGGCGGGCGCAAGCTTGGTGGCGCGTCATCGGACGCAACGGTCTGCGGATGGGTCATGTTACCGATCATCGGCCACCGATATGCGCGGTGATGCGTGCTGCGGCACGCTCCAGATGCGGCCTTAGTTTAGCACCGTTGAAGCGCGGCAATGGGCCGACCAGCGACAGGGCCGCAACGCATTGCCGATGTTCATCAAACACCGGCGCGGCGATGGCGCGCACGCCTTCGTAAGACAGGCCGCTGGAGTCCGCGAATTTCTCGCGCTTTACCTGCGCGACAATTTTTTCATCCGGGAGCGCGATCTCCCGCTTGCGCCATTCCTCAAGCTGATGGTCCTTGGCGAAGGCGACAAGAACTCGGCCTGAAGCGCTGTTAGGCAAATCCAGCATCGCGCCGATGCGCAACTCCGCACGCAGCACGCCCACCGACTCGACACGTTGCACGATGCACGCGGCATCGCCGGTGATCACGGCGAGTGACGCGGTTTCCTGGCTTTGCGACACCAGGTCTTCAAGAAACGGCACGACGCGTTCGCCGAGGCTTGCCTGCTCGAGGGCGGAACTGCCGATCCGCGCCGCATGCAGCGAGAGACGGTAGCCATTGTCCGCGTGTTCGATCCAGCCTGCCTGCGCCAGCGTCACCAGCTTCTGATGCGCGGCACCGCGGCCCATCCCGGCGGCGCGGGCAATATCGGCGAGCCGTGTCGGTTTGCCTTGTTTGGCAATGATCTCGATGAGGCCGAGCGTCTTCAAAACGGAGGACAGCGGGCGCACTTTACCCACCGGCTTAGTCCTCTCATAGAAGACAGCGTCTTTCATACGAGATCATGGTCATTGCCCGCGACGGGAGTCAAGAAGCAGCGTGCCTCATCCGCCCCCCCCCCCCGCACAACCGCAGGCGGGTTCGATCATTACCGGCAGTTGCGGAATTAGGCTGCATCGCTTCCGGGGATGCCCATCGAATAATGTCAGTCTCACAGCGCCGCGCTCGCACGAACAAAC
>JBQCFU010000183.1:0-7514 GCA_051958775.1 Pseudolabrys sp. | reverse complement strand
CGGATCATCGCCGCTGCTGGTGCACGGCATCTCAAGCCGGTTCTGCTGGAGCTTGGCGGCAAGGCGCCATGCGTGGTGCTCGATGACGCCGACATCGATGCGGCCGTGCAGGGCGCGGCGTTTGGCGCATTCGCCAATCAGGGCCAGATTTGCATGTCGACCGAGCGGGTCGTCGTGATGGATGCGGTGGCCGACGAGTTTGCCAAGAAGATCGCCACCAAGGCGGCGTCGTTGCCCGCGGGCGATCCGAGCAAGGGCCATGTGGTGCTGGGCTCGCTGGTCACACGCGAGGCGGCAGAGCGCATCGGCGCGCTGGTGCAGGATGCCGTCGCGAAGGGCGCTGTGCTGCTCGCCGGTGGCGATGCCGACGGCACCATCATGAAGGCGACGGTGCTGGACCGCGTGACGCCGGCAATGCGGATCTATGGCGAGGAGTCGTTCGGTCCGATCGGCACGATCGTCCGGGTCCACAGCGTCGCTGAGGCCGTGCGCGTCGCCAACGATCCGGAATACGGACTGTCGTCCGCCGTGTTCGGCAAGGATATCGCCCGGGCGATGAATGTCGCCAAGCGCATCGAAGCCGGCATCTGCCATATCAATGGCCCGACTGTGCATGACGAGCCGCAGATGCCGTTCGGTGGCGTCAAGGCGAGCGGCTATGGCCGGTTTGGCGGCAAGGCGGCGATTGCCGAGTTCACGGAGCTGCGCTGGATCACGGTCGCGACAACGCCGCGCCACTATCCGTTCTGATCACTACCAGGATTTCCGCGCCCGATGATAGGCCGGGCGCGGTTGCCTGGAGGCGTTGTCGGCTTAAACGGTGATGCCGATGAATTTGAGCTGCGACATTTCCTCGATGGCGTAACGCACGCCCTCGCGGCCAACGCCGCTGCGCTTCATGCCGCCGAACGGGTAGATGTCGAGCCGGAACCGGGTCGCTTCGTTGATCCACAAGGCGCCGACATCGAAATCGTCGGAGAAGCGCATCACCGCCGCGAGATCGCGCGTGAACACCGCGCCCTGCAGGCCGAACGGTGAATCGTTGGCGAGCTGTAATGCGTCTTCGATAGTATCGAACGGCGTCACCAGCGCGATCGGGCCGAACACCTCGTCCTGCCAGAGCTGTGCGCCCTTGCTGACGTCGACAAGAATACCGGGCGAGACCAGCGCGCCCTTCTGGTGCGGCTCCAGCGCATAGCGCGCGCCTTTGCCGATGGCGTCCGCGCACATGCCCATGACGCGATCGGCGGATGCCTTGGTTACCATCGGGCCGACATCGGTTTTCGGATCGGTGGCATCGCCGACATTCAGGGTCTTTGCGGCGGCGACGAACTTTTCAACGAACGCATCGAGCAAGCTGCGCGCGACGAGAATGCGCTGCGCCGAGATGCACTGCTGGCCGCTCGCCTCGAAGGCGGCCGCGGCGATCTTCTTGGCGGCGCTGTCGACGTCGGCGTCGGCCAGCACGATATTGGCGGCGTTGGAGCCGAGTTCGGCGAGGACTTTCTTGGCCTTCGCCGCCGCGGCCAACGCATCGCCGCCGGCGGTGCTGCCGGTGAACGAGACGGCGCGCACGTCAGGATGCGCCGCCAGAGCGGCGGCGCTGTCACGATCTCCGGTGACGACGGTGAACAGGTTTTGCGGCCAGCCGGCTTCCTCGAACAGCTGCGCAAGCCGCAGCGCGACGCGCGTGGCGGCCGGGGCCGGCTTGACGACGATGGAGTTGCCGGCGGCGATTGCCGGCGCGACCTTCTGCACCAGCAGATTCACCGGCGCGTTGAACGGTGTGATGCCGGCGACGACGCCATACGGCATGTGCCGGACATAGCCCATATGGCCGACGCCGGTCGCCGTGATGTCGAGCGGCAGTGTTTCGCCGCCGAGCTGCGTCAGCGCGGCAGCCGTCGCTTCGAGAAATTCAGCGCCACGCTTCACTTCGCCGGTGGCGATGCGGATCGGCTTGCCGACATCTTCGCAGATCAGCGCCGCGATTTCCTTGCTGGCGCCGAGCAGCGCGGCGGCTGCGTTGCGCAGCCAGGTGATGCGCTGATGAGTCGGCTGCTTGCGGTTGGCGGCAAACGCCGCCGTGGCCGCTTTGACAGCGCGATCCACGCCGGCCTGTCCCGATTCTGCAATCTTGCCGATGACGCGATTGTCTTGCGGTGCGATCAGATCAAAAGTCTTGCCGCCGGACGCCGCAGAGGCGCCATCGACATAATCGGAGAAAACGGGAGTGGCTGACGTGGTCACAGGTCGTCCTCAGCGTGGATTGCGCAGACGCTGGATCTGCATGTTGGCGAGGAACGGCACCAGCGGATGCGCGCCCATCTTCACGATGTGCGGCACGTCCAGCTTGATCAGGGCTTCGCGCTGTTCCGACGAGAGCTTGTACTTGTCGGCGTAAGCGCCGGCGTCCTTCATATACTGCTGCCGGTTTTCCGTTTCGTGCGCCAGGCCGTGCAGCGCCGAGATGAGCTCGACCAGTTCCGGCTTGATCGACGGATAGTGCGCTTCTTTCTGCTTGTTCTCGCCGCCGAACCAGGCGAGCGAGGCATAGTTATGATGCCAGCTCGGATCCATCGACACGATGTCAGGCTTGCGCTCGCCGAGCGCGCCGGCGGCGCAGGCCCAGCACCGCAGCTCGATGTTGCCGGTGTCGTCGAGCTCGGTCTCGTCGTAACCGATCAGCGATTTCAGGTTGCCGCTCGACAGCTTTTCCAGAACCTTGTTGTCCCAGGCCAGTTCGGGATTGGAGTAGCGATCGGTGCCGGGGAAATGCGACATGCCGCCGCTCGACAGGATCACGGTCCTGAGGCTGAGCGCCGTCACGGTGCGGGCGATCGCCTGGCCGAACTGGTAGCAGCGTTCCATGGTCGGCTGCGGCGGCAGATAGGCGTTGACGAAGATCGGCAGCACCGGATCGGTGATGCCGAGATGGGTCAGCGGAATGCCGATCGCGTAGTCGATGCGCGCGGTGCTGGTGAAGGCCGGGTCGAAGTTCTGCCGGTACATCTGCCGCACGATCTCGAAGCCGATTTCGCTCGGGATCTTCCAGTGGAATTTGCGGCCGGCGAATTCGCCGGTGGCTTCGCCGCCGACATGCACGGTGAAGGGCGGGGCAGCGTTGTGAAAGAACTGCTCGGCGTGGTCGTTGGAGAAGATGATCCAGAGATCCGGCTTGAGCGCCTTCAGCTTCTGGCCGATGTCGGCGGCGACGGCACGGACCTGTTCGACGACCTTTTTGTCCTCGGTGTCCGGCATCGTGAAGAATTGCGGGGCGTGGGGCAGCATCGCGCCGCCAACGACTGTCGACATCATGGGTCTATGTCCTTTCCTGACGGGTCGGGCGCCGGACCGCGGCCGGCATGCGTGGTGGTACTGTAGCGCCACGGATTTCGTCGTGTTATCGATATTCTGACAAAAAACTGTTTTGAAACGACAACTCTGAACCCTGAGGAGCGGGGCGCATGGACGCAGCCGAGGTCCATCCCGAGCTGTTGGCGCCGCCGGCCGGCGCCTATCCGGTCCCGATCGTGGCCTATGTGTCCGACCTCCGGCGTGGCGGCGGGCTGCCGCCGCACAGCCACGAGCGGGCGCAACTGCTGGTCGTGTCGTCGGGCTCCATCGCCGTTGCCGCCGAAGGGGCGACCTTTGTCGCGCCGCCGGAACGCGCCGTCTGGGTGCCGGCCAACACCATCCATGAAACGCGGCACTTGGCCTCGACCCGGCTGCGGACGCTTTACATCGCCCACGACGTCGTGCCGGACCTGCCGCCGCGCACCACCGTGATCCAGATCAGTCCGCTGATGCGCGAATTGATCGGGGCGATCGTCATGCGCCCGCGACTCTACGATGCGGCCGGTGCGGATGGCCGGGTCGTCGCCGTCTTGCTCGATCAGATCGTGCAGTCGGCGCAATTGCCGCTGCATCTGCCGATGCCGACATCGTCCGCGTTGCTGGCGCTTGCCAACGGCATTCTGGAAAACCCTGCCGATGATCGGGATCTGGCCGCACTTGCGACCTCGGTTGTGGTGTCGCCGCGTACGCTCGAACGACAGTTCAAGGCGGAGACCGGATTGTCGCTGCGCAGTTTCCGCCGCCAGGCAAAGCTTCTCCGGGCGCTGGAACTGCTGGCGTCGGGAATGTCGGTCGGCAAGGTATCCGACGAGATCGGCTTCGGCGAACCGAGCGCGTTTATTGCCATGTTTCGCGGCGCGTTCGGCGTGACGCCGGGGCGCTATCTTGAGCGCCGCGGCCTCGCGTAACGGACGCTGTGTGCAATTCGCAGCGGTTTATCGGCGCGAGGGACGCGCCGTGCGGGGCTTGCGGGTTTTTCCATTGCTTTCAACAGCCAGCGCAGCGGCCGCCTCCTCTCTCCGCCGCTTCAGCATCAATTCGCTGACGGCTTCGAGGTGGGCGCGCATGGCGCGGCCGGCCTGCTCGGCCTTGCCGTTGCAGATGGCGTCGACGATCGGGTCGTGGCTTTCCGCGCTTTCGACGGAGACCGATTCGCCTTCGTTGATGCGGTGGCGCTCGCGGTGGACGTGCCACATGATTTTTTCATGCAGATCCATCAGCGATTGATTGCCGGTGCCGCCGACAATGGTGCGATGGAAACGGTCGTTCAGATCGTAGTAGAGCGCGGCATCGCCGCGCCGCGCCGACTGCTTCATCTCTTTGTAGATCTGTTCGATGTGCTGCAGCACATCGGCGGGGCGCTTCTGCGCGACGCGGGTCGCGGCAAGCTGCTCCAGGCCGATCAGGATATCCATGGTTTCGCCGACGTCGGTCACGTCCGGATCGGTGACAACGGCGCCGACATGCGGAACCAGGCGGATGAGTCCTTCTGCTTCCAGCGTTTTCAGCGCCTGACGCAGCGGTGTGCGTGACACGCCGAATTCGCGGCAGAGCAGGGGCTCGGAGAGCCGCTCGCCCGATTTCCAGCGATTTTCGACGATGTCCTTGCGCAAATGCGGAAGGATTTGATCGTGCATCGGCGCGAAGCGCACGAGCGGTTGCGACGTTGTGTCCATACGCCGCGTTTTGTTGTTGATCCCGGACATGGAGTCAATTTCTGGAAGAGGGTGCCTTGACTCGTTCTAGTTTTCTAGATCGTATACGATATACGATATCGTGGAAACGGAATGAATCAAACCTTGGACGTACGAGACCGGATTGTGAGGACGCAGGGCGTTGGCGCTTCGGTGAAGCGCAACGAGGACAAGCGTCTTCTCAACGGTCAGGGCGAATATCTCGGCGACCTGCAGGTGCCGGGAATGGCCGAAGTGGCGTTTCTGCGCAGCCCGGTGGCGCATGCGCGGATCCGCAGCATCGAAATTCCCGAGGCTCACAAAGGGTCGGTGTTCCTGGCGTCGGACATCCCGTTCGCCAAGCCGATCGTCGCGGTCAGCGCCGCTAAGGGCTTCAATCCGTCGGACTATCCGGCCCTGGTGTCGGACAAGGTGCGATTTGTCGGCGATCTGATCGCCATCTGCATCGCGCCAACCCGCGCGCAGGCCGAGGATATCGCCCAGTCCTGCATCGTTGATTTCGAGGAATTGCCGGCGGTCTGGGATATCGACGTCGCGACGGCGCCGAATGCGCCCAAGATTCACGATCATTGGGCCGACAACGTCTACGTTGAGACGAAAATCGAAACCGGCGACATCGCCGCCGTCCGCGCCAAGGCCGAAGTGACCGTCAAGCGCAGCCTGCGCATGGGCCGCCATGCCGGCGTGTCGTTGGAGGGGCGCGGCGTTCTCGCGCACTACAACCGTCGCCTTGATGAGTTGACGGTCTACAGCTCGACCCAGTTCCCGCATGTCATCCGCACCATCATGGCGACGTGCCTCGGCGTTTCCGAGGCGAAGCTGCGGGTCATCGCGCCGGATGTCGGCGGCGGTTTTGGCCCGAAAAACAATTTCCATCCGGAAGAGCTCGCGGTCGCCGCGCTGTCGATGAAGCTCAACCGGCCGCTGCGCTGGATCGAGGATCGCCGCGAGCACCTGATCGCGTCGCCGCATGCGCGCGAACACCGCTACGAACTCACCGCTTACGCTGACAGCAAGGGCAAGATTCTTGGCCTCGAAGCCGTCGTGGTGGTCGATGCCGGAGCCTATTCGGTGTGGCCGTGGACCGCGGCGATGGAAGCGGGCATGTCGGCCGGTATCATGACCGGGCCTTACGACATTCCGGTCTATCACGCGCGAGCGATCACCGTGGCGACCAACAAATCGCCGCTCGGCCCGTATCGCGGCGTCGGCCGCAGCGGCGCGTGCTTCGCCATTGAGACGCTGGTCGACGCCGTCGCGCGCGAGGTGAAGCGCGAACCGGCCGATGTGCGCATCGAGAACATGGTGCCGCTGGAAGCGATGCCGTATCGTTCCGCGACCCACAAATATTACGACAGTGGCGACTATCCGAAATGCGCGCAGATGGCGCGCGAAGCGGTGGATCTGCCGGGCATTCGCGCGCGTCAGGCGAAGCCGTCGCTGGACGGCAAGCTGATCGGCTTCGGCATGGCGAGCTATACCGAGCAATCGGCGCATGGCACGGCCGAATGGGTCGCGCGCGGTCTGCCGGTGGTGTTCGGCTATGAGCCCGCGCTGGCGCGGTTCACACCGGATGGCAAGCTGATCCTGTTTGTCGGCATTCAGAACCACGGCCAGGGTCTTGAAACGACACTGGCGCAGGTCGCGCATGAAGAACTCGGCATTCCGGTCGCCGATGTGATCGTGCGGCATGGCGACAGTTCGGTGTCGCCTTACGGCATGGGTACGTTTGCCTCGCGCAGCATGACCATGGCGGGCGGCGCTGTGTCGATCGCCTGTGCGCAACTGGCGGACAAGATCGCGCGCATCGGCGCTCATCTCCTGCAGGCGCCGAAAGAAGCGGTGTCGCTGCGTGACGGCAAGGTGTTTTTCGGCCAGCAGAGCGTGACTTTCGCGCAGATCGGCGAAGCGGCGTTCCTGCATCCGGAGCGTCTGCCGGAAGGCGAGGAGCCCGCGCTCGAAGCCAATGCGGTCTATCAGCCCGGCCGCAGCACCGGTGCGTTCTCATACGCGACCCATGCCTGCGTCGTCACGGTCGATCCTGGCACGGGTCACGTCGAGATTCTCGATTACGTCGTCTGTCACGACTGCGGCACGATGGTGAATCCGATGATCGTCGAAGCGCAGGTCGTCGGCGGCGTTGCGCAGGGCCTCGGCACCGCGCTCTACGAAGAAATCCCTTACGACGACAACGGTCAGCCGCTGGCGTCCACGTTCCTCGATTACATGATCCCCGGCGCGACCGAAGTGCCGGATGTGCGCGTGCTGCATATGGAGACGCCGTCGCCACATACGCGGTTCGGCATCAAGGGTATGGGTGAGGGCGGAGCGATCGCGCCGCCGGCGGTGATCATCACCGCCATCAACGATGCATTGAAGCCGCACGGCCCCGAGATCGGCGAAACGCCGGCAACGCCAGAGCGGATTCTCAACGCCATTCTGGCGGTGAAGCCGGCGGGAGCT
>JBQCFU010000182.1:0-5538 GCA_051958775.1 Pseudolabrys sp. | reverse complement strand
CCTTCGTCGCCTGGGGCGAATATGAAAATCCGCTGCTCGATATCTATGGGGCGGAACTGGTGTACCGGCTCGGCCGGGCGAAGCGGCGGACGCCGCAGATGATGTGGCTGAAGGGGCACAACCACACATCGATGATCGCGCATTTCAATACGGCCGACGATCAGCTTGGCCGCGCAATCCTCACTTTCATCGACAATCCAACCTGATCGCGACCAATTTGCCGCCGATTCCAGCCCATTAGCGCCCGCTAGTGGGGAACCGGCGCGTCAGATTACCGATTTTTAACAAGGGTCAATTTGCCGCATGCGGTAAGCAATGGGGAATAACAACAAGCGCGCCTTGGGAGGGCACGCCCGTGTTCCCGACGCTTCTGCAGAAGAAAGATTTTTATTCCGGGATGCTGATGATCCTGCTTGGGGCAGGCGTCGCACTCAACTCCACCACCTATTCGCTCGGCACACTGACCCATATGGGTCCCGGCATGTTCCCGTTCATGCTGGGCATTGTTCTTACCTTTGTCGGGCTGCTGATTTTTGGAACCGCGGTGCTGACGCCGCTCGATCCGGACGAGCGGATCCTCCCGAAAAACCGCGAATGGCGCGGCTGGTTCTGCATCCTCGCCGGGCCGATGATGTTCATGCTGTTCGGCGAATATCTCGGCCTTGTGCCGGCGATCTTCGCCTGCGTTTTCGTTGCCGCGCTCGGTGATCGCACGGCAACGCTGAAGAGTTCGTTCCTGCTCGCTGCCGGCATGGCCGTCTGCGGCACGATCCTCTTCTCCTACATTTTGAAAATCCCCTTCCCGATCTTCAGGGTGAATTTCTGATGATCTCCACCGCTCTTACAGATCTCTGGTACGGCTTCGGCGTCGCGCTCGAGCCGCATAACCTGATGTGGTGTTTCATCGGCGTGTTCGTCGGCAACATGGTCGGCGTGCTGCCGGGCATGGGCGCGCTCGCGACCATTTCCATCTTGCTGCCGCTCACCTTCGGCTTGCAGCCGGTCGGCGCGATCCTGATGCTCGCCGGCATTTTCTACGGCTCGCAATATGGCGGCGCCATCTGTTCGATCCTGCTGAACCTGCCGTGCCATCCGCCACATGCAGTGACCTGTCTCGACGGATTTCCGCTGACGCAACAGGGCCGCGGCGGCGCTGCGCTTGGCGTCACGGTGATTTCGTCGTTCGTCGGCGCTTCCTGGGGCATCACCGAGATGATCTTCCTGTCGCCGATCCTGGTGGCGGCGGCACTGGAATTCGGCCCGGCGGAAATCTGCTCGCTGATGCTGCTCGGCCTGCTCGCCGGCTCGACGCTGGCGCGCGGTTCGCCGCTCAAGGGCGTGGCGATGACGATCGTCGGCCTTCTCGTCGGCATCATCGGCAGCGACATCGAAACCGGCACGCCCCGCTTCACCTTCGGTATTCCGAGCCTGTTCGACGGCGTCGAGATCGTCGCGCTGGCACTGGGCCTGTTCGGCATCGCGGAGTTCATGAAGAGCGTCAATCAGCTCTCCGTCGTGAACACCACCTACTCCAAGGTGACGTTGAGCGATCTGCGTCCCTCGCGCAACGAACTGCGTCGCGCCATCCCGGCGATGTTCCGCGGCACGCTGATCGGCAGTCTGTGCTCGCTGATCCCGGGCACGGGACCGACCATCGCTTCGTTCATCTCCTATGCCGCCGAGAAGAAGATTTCGAAGACACCGGAGAAGTTCGGTACGGGCATGATCGAAGGCGTCGCCTGTCCCGAAGCATCGACGCATTCATCTGCCCAGGGCGACTTCATTCCCACCATGAGCCTCGGCATTCCCGGCGACGCCGTCATGGCGCTGATGCTTGGCGCGCTGATGATCCAGGGCATCGTCCCCGGTCCCCAGCTCATCAAGGAACATGCCGACATTTTCTGGGGTCTGGTCGCCAGTTTCTGGATCGGCAACATCATCCTCGTTCTGCTCAACGTGCCGATGATCGGCCTGTGGGTGAAGCTGCTGACGATCCCGTACAAGTACCTCTATCCGAGCGCACTGTTCTTCGTCTGCATCGGCGTCTACAGCGCCAACAACGACATGTTCCAGGTCGGCGAGGTGATCGTCATCGGCGTGATCGGCTACATGTTGCTGCTGCTCGACTTCCACCCGGCACCGATCCTGCTCGGCTTCGTGCTCGGTCCACGCTTCGAGGAAAATTTCAGACGGGCCATGCTGATCTCGCGCGGCGATATCCTGGTGTTCGTCAAGCATCCGATCAGCGCCGTGTTCGTCGGCATGTCGGCACTGCTGATCCTCGGCCAGATTTATGTCCGGCTGCGCAAGCCGAAGATGCTGGACGACGTCGCAATCGAATTGAAAACGACCTGAACGGCCCGATTTCTGCGGCGAATGCATGGCTTGGCGGCCAATCTGCGGCCTTGAGTTGGGGGTCACCCCGGCTCAAGGCCGTTAGCATGGTTCCCCATGTCGAATCGGATCGTAACGACTCTCGTCGAAGGGCTGCGGACCGTCGCCCGGAACCTCTATATCTGGACCGTGTTGCCGCTGCGCCGCTCGCACCGGCTGCGCCTCATCATCGGCGGCGCTCTCCTGTTGCTCGTGTCCTTTGCCGCGGCATCGTGGGTCATGGATGCGTTCTGGCCGAACGAAGCCGCGCTGAAACCCAAGCTCGCCGAATTGCCGCCGCTGCAGCCGATCACGCGCACCTCGTTCGTCGCCGCGCCGATCATCGTCGCCAACAGCGCGATCCGCACCACGCTCGACAACGCTGCACCGCGCGACTTCAGCGGCACCAACACCAATCCCGTCTCGGGCCTGCTCTCGAAAGCGGATATCGGTCTCACGATCGGCCGCGGTCCGATGACCGTCACCGGCCGGACCGACGGATTGGTGATCGCCGCGCCGTTCACCGGCAGCGCGAAAGTCACGGGACAACTTGCCGCACAGGCCGGCAACCTGACCAACCAGCTCGGCGGCTTGCTCAATCAGGCGCTCGGCCAGCAGATCGGTAATCTCACCGGCCGTGTGCTCGACCAGAAGGCCGAGGTGCGCGGTCAGGTTTCGGTCACGACACGGCCGACCTTCACGCCGGAGTGGCGGATCAATCCGAACATGACCGGCAATGTTTCGATTGCCGATGGCGGCCTGCAGGTCGCCGGACTGAAGCTCAATCTCGCCGGCGAGGTGAAGCCGTTGATCGATAACGCGGTCAACGACCAGATGACCAAGCTGCAGGAACGGCTTCGCAACAATCCGACGATCGAACAGACGGCGCGGCGCGAATGGGCGAAAGCGTGCCGCTCGATCCCGCTCGGCGGCGGACAGACCGGCCTGCCGAACCTCTATCTGGAAATGAAGCCGGTCCGCGCGGCGGCGGCACAGCCGAAGATCGATCCCGCAGCGGTGACGCTGACCATCGGCATCCAGGCGGAAACGCGGATCGTGCCGACCGCCACCAAACCCACCTGCCCGTTCCCGGCAAAACTCGAGATCGTGCAGCAACTCGATTCCGGGCGCGTCGGCATCGGCGTGCCGATCGACATCCCGTTCACCGAGATCAACCGCATCCTCGAGCCGCAATTCAAGGGCCGCAAATTCCCCGAGGACAAGGACACGCCGTATCAAGTCGAGATCAAGAAGGCGAGCATCAACGCCACCGGCGACCGGCTGCTGATCGCCATGCTGGTGAAAGCGACCGAGCGCAAAAGCTGGTTCGGTCTCGGCGCCGACGCCACCGTCTACGTGCTCGGCAAACCAGTGCTCGACGCCGAGAAGCAGACGCTGAGACTGACCGACATCAACCTCACGGTGGAATCCGAAGCCGCATTCGGCCTGCTCAGCGCAGCCGCGCGTGCCGCCATCCCCTATGTGCAGGACGCGCTGGCGGAACATGCAGTGATCGATCTCAAGCCGTTCGCCGCCGACGCCCGCGCCAAGATCGGCTCGGCGCTGGCCGAATTCCGCAAGAGCGACGACGCGATCCGGGTCGACGCCGCCATCAACGACCTGCGCATGGCCGGGATTGCCTTCGATTCGAAGACGTTGCGCGTGATCGCTGAAGCGACCGGCACCGTACGGGTCGCCGTCAACAAGCTGCCGGCACTGTAAAGCCGCAGTTTATACGGGCGAATGGCCTGCGGGATTGTCCCAAGCGCGCGTTGACACGGGACAAGATCGGCCTACATTCGCCTCATTCCGAGGGGTGTCCGTCGGCATTCGCGCCGCCGGGCTGAGAGATCACCCTTAGAACCTGATCCGGGTCATGCCGGCGAAGGGACAGGACAATGCGGACATCGCTGACGATTGCTAGATTGATCGGTCCGGTTTTGCCCGTGATCGGCCTCGGCCTTTTGATCAACAACGCGGCCTATCGCGAGATCGTGCGCCAGTTCACCGGCAGCTATCTCTATATGTATATCAGCGGCGTGCTGATCCTGCTCGGGGGCCTCGCGATCCTCAACGCGCACAACGTCTGGAGCCGCGACTGGCGCGTTGTGATCACCGTGCTCGGCCTGTTCTTCACGGTCATGGGCGTGTTTCGCGTTCTCGCCCCGCCGTTCGTGAACTATGTTGGCGGCGCATTGCTGCAACAGCCCGGAACAATCGTCGTCTTTGGGGTCTTGTTCCTCGGAATCGGCAGCTTTCTGACTTTCAAAGGTTACGTGGCCTGACCGGCCGCGCCCTCGCGTAAATGGAGTGACGCCATGAACAAGCCTGTACAACCCGCCGATCTGGTTACGCCGTCTGTCACCACTGGCCCGATCCAGGGCTCGCGCAAGATCTATGTGTCGCCGGAGAGCGCGCCCGACCTGCGCATTCCGCTGCGCGAGATCGCGCTGTCGCCGACCGCCAATGAAGAGCCGGTGCGGGTTTACGACACGTCGGGCGTCTACACCGACAATGACGTTGCGATCGATGTCGAAAAGGGCCTCAAGCGCATCCGCGTCGAGTGGGTCAAGGAACGCAGCGGCATCGAGCAGTATGAAGGCCGTATCATCAAGTCGGAAGACAACGGCAATGTCTCGGGCAAGCACCTCGCCCGTGCCTTCCCGAACACGCCGCAGCCGATGCGCGCGCTGGACGGCAAGCCGGTGACGCAGCTCGAATGGGCACGTGCCGGCGTCGTCACCAAGGAAATGATCTACGTCGCCGCCCGCGAAAATCTCGGTCGGCAGAAGATGCTCGACCGTGCCGAGGCGGCGCTGGCCGACGGCGAGAGCTTCGGCGCATCGGTGCCGGCGTTCATCACTCCGGAATTCGTGCGCGATGAAGTGGCGCGCGGCCGCGCCATCATCCCGGCCAACATCAACCACGCCGAACTCGAACCGATGGCGATCGGCCGCAATTTCCTCGTCAAGATCAACGCCAATATCGGCAACTCCGCCGTCACCTCCTCGGTCGAGGAAGAAGTCGAGAAGATGGTGTGGGCGATCCGCTGGGGCGCCGACACGGTGATGGACCTCTCCACCGGCCGCAACATCCACAACACCCGCGAATGGATCCTGCGCAACTCGCCGGTGCCGATCGGCACCGTGCCGATCTATCAGGCGC
>JBQCFU010000181.1:0-8367 GCA_051958775.1 Pseudolabrys sp. | reverse complement strand
GACATGACCGCGTTGTCGATGATCGAGCCTGACGCCAAAGCGACGTTCCACATGAACGCCCGCGAAGAGCTGTCGCTTGCCGGCGTCGACGTCGCGGCGATGTGCTTCAAGCGCTACGACCCCAACGTCAGCGTGGAGGTGAAGACCCAGGACGGCACGCGCTGCCAAAAGAAAACCGTGCTGCTGGCCGTGTCGGGCCCGGCGCGCAGCCTTCTGACCGTAGAGCGCACCGCGCTGAACATCACCCAGCATCTCTCCGGCATCGCCACCGAAACCGCACGCTGGATGGACCTGATCAAGGGCACCAAGGCGAAGCTGATCGATACCCGCAAGACAACGCCCGGCCTGCGCATGCTGGAGAAGCACGCTGTGACCTGCGGCGGCGGCGCCAATCACCGCCTCGGCCTCGACGGCGGCGTGATCATCAAGGACAACCACATCGCTGTGTGCGGAAGCATCACCAAAGCGGTCGAGCGCGCGCGCACCCGCATTCCCGGCCTGGTGAAGATCGAGGTCGAATGCGACCGTCTCGATCAGGTGCGCGAAGCGATCGAGGCGAGAGCCGACATCATCATGCTCGACAATATGCCGCTCGATCAGATGCGAGAGGCGGTGAAGCTCGTCGCCGGACGCATTCCGCTCGAAGCTTCGGGCGGCGTTCGCTTCGACACTGTGCGGCCGATCGCCGAAACCGGCGTCGACTACATTTCCAGCAGCAAGACCATTCAGGCGGCGCCTGCCGTCGATATCGGGCTCGACGACGCCTGACGAGGTGATGCCATGAAGCCAGCGCCGTTCGTTCGTCACACGCCACGAACTCTGGACGAGGCGCTGTCGATTCTCGCCGAAGTCGCGCCGCAGGACGGCCGCGTGCTCGCCGGGGGACAAAGCCTCGTGCCGATCATGGCGTTCCGCATGGCGCGCCCGGCGCATCTGGTCGACATCAATGAGGTCGCGGGTCTCGACAAGCTGACAGTCGAGAACGGCAAGCTGATCGTGGGCGCGCGCGTGCGCCACGGCGCGTTCCACAAACCGGTCGATGCCGGTCCGCTCGGCGCACTGCTGGCATCGGTCGTGCGCCATATCGCGCATTATCCGATCCGCATGCGCGGCACCATGTGCGGCAGCCTCGCGCATGCCGACCCGTCTTCCGAATGGTGCCTGACCGCAGCGACGCTCGACGCGGAACTGGTGGCGCGGCGCAAGGGCGGCGAGCGCATCATTCCGGCGCGCGACTTCTTCGAAGGTCTGATGTCGACCGCACTGAAGGAAGACGAACTGCTGGCGGAAGTCCGCTATCCACTGCTGCCGGACGATACGCGGTTCGGCTTCAACGAATTCAGCCGCCGTGCCGGCGACTTCGCGATGTCGGCTTCGCTCGCCACCTATCGTCTGGCTGACGGCCGCATCACCGATGCCCGCGTCGGTGTCGGCGGCGCAGAGCCGAGCCCGCGCCGCATTCCGGAAGCGGAAGCGGCGCTCAACGGTCAAGAACCTGGCGATGCCGCGTTCCGCGCAGCGGCGGAAGCCGCCAGCGCCGCCATCGATCCGCTCGAAGACATGCAAACCACGGGCGAGTATCGCCGCGATCTGGTCCGCGCCGTGGTCCGGCGCGCGCTGGAAGCCTCGGTCGCAGAAACTTCGGCTACATGAACGCACCCACCAAAGGACCGGAGGCCAAAGGGTCTGGGACCAAAGGGTCCGGCACCACCTGGGTCGGCCGCGCGATCCGGCGACTGGAAGACCCGGCGCTAGTCACCGGCCGCGGGCGCTTCACCGCCGATCTCCCGTCTGTGCATTGGGTGCGCTTCGTGCGCAGCCCGGTTGCCGCCGGAACGATCAAGAAGATCACGCCGCCGGACAGCGCTTTCGTCATCACCGCAGCAGACCTTGCCGGCGTGAAACCGATCAAGCCGATGCTGCACAAGTTCAATTACCGACCGATCGGCCAGCCGATTCTCGCCGACGGCGTGGTGCGCTTCACCGGCGAGTGCATCGCCGCCGTCATCGCCGCGAGCGAGGAAGAGGCCGAAGACATCGCCGACGCGGTCGACGTCGAGATCGAAGAAACCGCGCCCTTGATCGATGCGCGCGCTGCTGCGTCGTCCGCTCCGCTGCATCCGGAGGCGGCTGACAACATCATCGTCAATGCGCAGGTGAAAACGCCGGAGTTCGACGCGGCGTGGCGCAACGCGCACAAGATCGTCCGTCTCGGGGCGCGCTCTCACCGCCAGAACGCAACGCCGAGGGAGCCGCGCGCAGCGCACGCGGCCTATGATCCCGCGACTGGCCGCATCACGCTGACCTGCACCACGCAGATGCCGCATCTGACGCGCACTGCCGTGGCCGACCTGCTCGACATGCCGGAATCGGACCTGCGGGTGATCGCGCCCGATGTCGGCGGCGGTTTCGGCCAGAAGATGTCGCTGCCGCCGGAATATGTGCTGATCGCGTGGCTGGCGCGCGAGCACCGCAGTTCGTTCGCCTGGACCGAGGACCGCCGCGAGAATCTGATCGCCAGCTATCACAGCCGCGATCAATATATTTCGCTCGACGGTGCGTTCGACGCCGACGGCAAGCTGCTCGCGCTCTCGGCTGACGTGCTGGCCAATATCGGCGCCTATTCCTGCTTCCCCACCACCTGTGGCGTCGAGCCGCTGATGGCGATGGCGGAAATCCCCGGCCCTTACGACGTGCGGCACTATGCCTGCACCGCACGCGGCGTCGCGACCAACACCTGCCCGATGGCGCCTTATCGCGGCGTGTCGCGGCCGGTGATAACCTTCACGCTGGAACGGCTGATGGACAAGGCCGCGGCGGAACTGGGCATCGATCCGATCGATATCCGCCGCCGCAACCTGATCGATACGTTTCCGTATACGTCGGCCATGGGCCTCGTATTCGATGAGGCGACCTACAAGGAAACGCTGGAACTCGCGGTCAAGCACGTCGATGTGCCGGCCTTCCGCGCGCGCCAGCAGGCGCTGCGCAAACATGGCCGCTATCTCGGCCTCGGCTTCTGCACGTTCTCCGAACGCACCGGCTACGGCAGTCCGGCATTCGCCGCGCGCGGGATGGCGATCACGCCCGGCTGGGAAATGGTCGAACTGACCATGGACCCTTCCGGCTTTGTCGAATTGCGGATCGGTACCTCGCCGCACGGTCAGGGCCTGCGCACCACGCTGGCACAGATCGTCGCCGACCAGCTCGGCGTCGAGCCGCAGCGGATCAAGGTGGTCCACGGCGACACCGACCGTTCGCCTTACGGCTGGGGCACCTTCGCCAGCCGCTCACTGGTGATCTCCGGTGGCGCGACTTTGATCGCCGCACAGAAACTGCGCGCCAAGATCATCAAGCTCGCGACGCACATTCTCGAAGCGGCGCCAGAAGACATCGTTCTCGATGATGGGGCGGCGACGGTCGCCGGCACCGACCGCAGCATCTCCATCGCCGCGCTGGCGCGTGACGCCTATCACCAAACGCATCGTTTCAAAGGCGAGATTGATCCCGGCATGACCGAGGTCGGCCACTACGACCCACCCGGCACATTCTCCAATGCCTGCCACGTGGCGATGGTCGAGGTCGATATCGAGACCGGACAGGTCAAGGTCGAGAAATTCATCGCCGCCGAGGATTGCGGCCGTATCATCAATCCGATGATCGCGGACGGGCAAGTGCACGGCGGCATCGCCCAGGGCATCGGCAACGCGATCCTGGAGGAAATCCTCTACGACGAGAACGGCACGATCCTCTCGTCTACCCTCGCCGACTTCCTGCCGCCGACCGCGCATGAAATTCCGCCGATCGAGCTGCACCATCTGGAAACTCACACCAGCGCCACCAATCTTCAAGCCAAGGGCCTCGGCGAAGGCGGCGCGATCGGTTCGCCCGCCGCGGTGATGAACGCCATCAATGATGCGCTGTCGCCGTTCGGCGTCGCCATCGACGAAATGCCGGCAACGCCGCAGCGCATCCGCGCGGCATTGCGCGCACGCAAGCAGACGGAGACCGCAGCATGAGCGAAAAAACCCCGATCACGCTTCGGATCAACGGCCGCGACCACAAGATTGCCGTGGAACCACGCCGCACACTGGCCGACGCGATCCGCGAGGATTGCGGTCAGACCGGCACGCATATCGGCTGCGAGCATGGCGTATGCGGCGCTTGCACCGTGATCGTCAACGGCGAGCCGGTGCGCTCCTGCCTGATGTTCGCGGCGCAAGCCGACGGCAAGGCGATCCGTACCGTCGAAGGACTCGCTAAAGGCCATGAGCTGCATCCGATGCAGCGCGCCTTCATGGACCACCACGGTCTGCAATGCGGCTTCTGCACGCCGGGCTTCCTGATGCTCGCCGTCGGCGTGCTGGAGCGCGAGCCGCAGATCAGCGACCATGACCTGCTCGACGTGCTGTCGTCCAATCTGTGCCGTTGCACCGGCTACCAGAACATCATCAAGGCGGTGCGCGCCGCAGCCGCCGAGATGCGCGGCGCAAGCTGATGG
The DNA here is from genome assembly GCA_051958775.1 of Pseudolabrys sp. GTDB lineage: Bacteria > Pseudomonadota > Alphaproteobacteria > Rhizobiales > Xanthobacteraceae > Pseudolabrys. The sequence goes on along the minus strand of JBQCFU010000181.1, from coordinate 3,866 downwards.
CCAGCCGCACCATCGGCAACATCATCGGCAAGCCGCTGAAGCGGCTCGAAGACCCGCCCCTGCTGATGGGTCAGGGGCGGTTCGCCTCGGATATCTCGTTCCCGGGCCAGCTCACCATGCGCGTGGTCCGCTCCGGCTACGCGCACGGGCGCATCGTATCGATCGACACCAGCAAAGCGCGAGCCTTGCCCGGGGTGTTCGCAGTGTGGACCGCCGACAATATCGCCGACCTGCCGCCGATCGACGTGCGGCTGACCAAGATCGAAGGGCTCGCGCCGTACCGGCAATATGTTCTGACGCGCGACAGGGTTCGCTATGTCGGCGATCCTGTCGCCGTGGTGTTCGCGAGCGACGCCTATGTTGCGGAAGATGCCGCCGACCTCGTGACGATCGAGATCGAGGAATTGCCGGCCGTGCTCGACGCCGCCGGCGACACCGGCGAGTTCGCATCGGGCCTGTCGACCGAAGTCGTCGTGATCCAGAAAGGCTACGGCAACGCCGAGACCGCGTTCAGGAACGCGCATGACATCGTCTCGCTGACGTTGAGCATCGGCCGCCATTCCGGCGTACCGCTGGAAACCCGCGGCGCCATCGCCCGCTACGATGCCGTGCGCGACATGCTGGAGATGTACGGCGCCGCCAAGGTGCCGCATTGGAACCGCGACCAGATCGCCAGCATGCTCGGCCGCGACCGCAAGTCGGTCAATCTCTACGAAGGCCACACCGGCGGCGGTTTCGGCGTGCGCGGCGAGCTTTATCCGGAAGACGTGATCGCCTGCTATGCCGCACTGAAGCTCGGACGACCGGTGAAGTGGATCGAGGACCGGCGCGAAAATCTCGTCGCCTGCAATCATTCCCGCGAGCAGACGCATCGCATCCGCGCCGCCATCGATGCGGAGGGCCGCATCCTTGCCGTCGAGGATGAATTTTTCCACGACCAGGGCGCCTATGTGCGCACGCACGGCGCTACCGTGGCCGATCTTGCCGCGGCGATGCTGCCCGGGCCTTATCGCATTCCCGCCTATCGCGCCGTCGGCCATATCCGGCTGACCAACAAGACGCCGGGCGGCACCTATCGCGCGCCCGGCCGCTATGAAAGCACCTTCGTCCGCGAACGGCTGCTCGATGCCATCGCCGCAAAAGCCGGCATCAGTCCGGTCGATGTGCGCCGCCTCAACCTGCTGAAAACCGCGGACATGCCTTACGACCTGCGGGTCGATACGCTGGGCACCAAAGTGGTCTACGATTCCGGCGACTACGGCGGTCTGGTGCGCAAGGCGCTCGACGCCACTGGCTGGCAGGCACTGCGTGACCGCGTCGCAGTGCGGCGCAAAGCCGGCGAAGCTGTCGGCATCGGTTTGGCGATGTTCGTCGAGAAGAGCGGCCTCGGCCCTTATGACGATGTGCGGATCGAGATCGCACCCTCCGGCGCTGTGGAGGTCATCACCGGCGCCGCCTCGATCGGCCAGGGGGTCGAAACCGTGATCGCGCAGATCTGCGCGGAAACACTCGGCACCGCGTATGACGCGATCCGCGTCACCCATGGCCAGACCGATCGCATCGAGCGCGGCCTCGGCGCCTTCGCCTCCCGCGTCACGGTGATGACCGGCGAAGCGACGCGACGCGCGGCGCAGATGCTGCGCGAGCGACTGCTCGCTACTGCAGCGCCGCTGATGCAGACCGACGCCGCGCAGCTCACGGTCAGCGACGGCCGGATCACGCGCGCAGACGGCAGCGGACCGTCGATGACCATCGCGGACGTTGCGCGCAGTATCGATGCCGCGCATGGCGTGTCGAGCGAAGCCTCGTTCGAATCGAGCCACATGGTCTATCCCTACGGCGTGCATGTCGCGCTCGTTCAGGTCGACCGCGAAACCGGCGGCGTCACGGTGGAGCGTTATCTCGTCGCCTATGACATTGGCCGCGCGGTCAATCCGATGCTGGTCGAGGGTCAGATCACCGGAGGCATCGCGCAAGGGATCGGCGGCGCACTGCTGGAGGAATTCCTCTATGACGAGCGCGGCGAACCGCTGTCCGTGACCTTCGCCGACTATCTGATGCCGACGGCGCACGAAATCCCGCCGATGGATATCGTGATCTCCGAAGACGCGCCGAGCCCGCTCAATCCGCTGGGCCTCAAAGGTTCGGGCGAAGCCGGCGTCAACGCGGCCGGCGCGGCGATTGCCGCAGCCATCGACGATGCGCTCGGCCTGCCGGGCCTCGTCACACGTCTGCCGGTAACGCCGCAGCGGCTGAAAGCAGCGCTGGCGGAACGCTAGCTCAGCCGCCGCAAGAGCTTGATTACCTGCCGATGCTCGTCCGCGGTGAGCGGCGAAACGGTCTTGGCGGTGATCTCGGCCGCGACCTTGATGGCCGCTTCCGTCGCCTGCCGGCCCTTATCCGTCAGCGTCACGGCGCGCCGCCGCCGGTCAGTGGGATCGTCGCAGATTGCCACCAGGCCGCGGACGCGCAGACGGTCCACCACCCCCTTGATGGTGGAAGCGTCGAGGTAGATCAGCCGGCCGAGATGGTTCTGCGAACAGGCGCCGACCTCGAGCAGCTTTGCCAGCGCGGCGAACTGCGTCTGTGTCAGTCGATCAGAGATGCGCGCCATGAAGATCGCCGTGTGACGCTGCATGGCGAGCCGCAGACGAAAGCCGATCTGGTCATCGAGCAGATAGCTGGACGCAGAACCTGCGTTGGACGTCGATTTCGAACGGGGACGACGGGGCATGATGAGCCTGGGCACGATGGGGTTCGACACGCCGCAATGAGACAGCGACGGCCATGAGTCAAACAGTCAGATAGTTGCGCTGGATGTCGACGTTTCGGGACAGCTCGCGCATGGTGCCGTTCCAGCGGATCTGCCCCTTCTCCAGCAGATAGACACGGTCCGACACCAGTTCCGCGAAATGCATGTTCTGCTCGGACAGCAGAATCGACAATCCTTCCTTTTTCAGCTCGACGATGGTGTTGGCCATCTGCTCGACGATCAGCGGCGCGACGCCTTCCGACGGTTCATCGAGCAGAACGAGCAGCGGATTGCCCATCAAGGTGCGCGCCACCGTGAGCATCTGCTGTTCGCCGCCGCTCATGCCGCCGCCGGGACGATCCGGCATCTCGCCGAGATTGGGGAACAGCGTGAACAGGCGCTGCGGCGTCCATACCGGCGCGGCGGTGCCGTCCGCGAACTGCCGCGGCGGCTGCCGGCCGATGTCGAGATTCTCCATCACCGTCAGGTCGACGAAGATGCGCCGGTCCTCCGGCGTGAAGCCGAGCCCGCGCCGGGCGATCTCGTAAGGCCGCATCCGGGAAATATCTGAGCCATCGAAGCTGACACGGCCGCGCCGGGCTATCAAACCCATGATCGCCTTCATGGTGGTCGACTTGCCGGCGCCGTTGCGGCCCATCAGCGCCACCACCTCTCCGCGGCCGATCTCGAACGAGAGATCGAAAAGGATCTGTGCGGCGCCATAGGAGGCGTTGAGATTTTCGACGTTCAACAGCGGCGCGGTCGTTTGCGCGGTCATTTGCGCAGTCAAGGCTTCGGCTCCATGCGCGCGAAGGTCTTGCCGGTGCCGAAATAAACCTCCTGCACCTTCGGATGCTCGCGGATCGGGCGCGCATCGCCGTCGGCGATCAGCCGGCCACGGGCGAGCACGATGATCCTGTCGGCATGGGCGAACACCACATCCATGGAATGTTCGGTAAAAAGCACCGAAATGCCCTTCTCGACCACCAACCGCTTGACCAGCGCGATCAGCGCATTGCGCTCGCGCGGCGCCATGCCTGCGGTCGGCTCGTCCATCAGCAGCAGACGCGGATCGTTAGCGAGCGCCATGGCGAGTTCGACGCGCTTGACGTCG
>JBQCFU010000180.1:0-2790 GCA_051958775.1 Pseudolabrys sp. | reverse complement strand
GCCTCCTCAGTGAGCATGAAGCGACAGGTGCGCGAGAGCGGATCAAAGCCGGACTGCGCCAGCGAGTGCAGTTGCATCTTGCCATCGCGGTCGGTGAAGTAGGTGAACATGAAGAACGACAGCCAGTCCGGCGTCGCTTCGTTGAACGCGCCGAGCATGCGCGGCGAGTCTTCCGACCCGGAGCGACGGCGCAGCAACTCGTCCGCCTCCTCGCGGCCGTCGCGGCCGAAATATTTCTGCAGGAGATAGACCATCGCCCAGAGATGGCGGCCTTCCTCGACGTTGACCTGGAACAGATTGCGCATGTCGTAGAGCGACGGCGCGGTCTTGCCGAGATGACGCTGCTGCTCGACCGACGCCGGTTCGGTGTCGCCCTGGATCACCACGAGACGGCGCAGCGCGGCGCGATGCTCACCGGGAATTTCCTGCCAGGCCGGCTCGCCGTAATGCTGGCCGAACGGGATCGTGCGGTTCTCTTCCTGCGGTGCGAGAAGAACGCCCCAGCGATATTCCGGCATGCGGACATAGTCGAACTTGGCCCAGCCGCGCGGATCGACCGAATAGGCGGTGCGCAGATAAACGAGCTTCTCCTGGAAGCCATCCGGGCCCATGTCGTTCCACCAGTTGAGATAACCGGGGTGCCAACCCTCCAGCGCCTTGAGGACGCGGCGGTCTTCCATCAGCCCGACATTGTTCGGAATGGTGGTCGAATAGTCGACGTTCAGATTGTCCATCGTCATGGCTCGCTCCTCTTAAACCCGCTTGGTGTCGAACACGGCCTTCTGGCCGGTGCCGTAACGGCGCAGCGCGCCGTCCTCGCCGACCGCGTTGGGCCGCTGGAAGATCCAGTTCTGCCACGCCGTCAGCCGCGCAAAGATTTTCGTTTCCATCGTCTCCGGCCCGCCGAACCGCAGATTGGCTTCGAGGCCGGTGAGGCTGTCCGGCGAGAAGCTCGCCCGCTCTTCGAGGAAGATGCGGATCTCGTCGTCCCAGTCGATGTCGTCGAAAGCAAAGGTGATCAGGCCCGCCTCTTCCGCCGCTTCGGCGTCGAGCGCCTCGCCCGTCAGCGACTTCGCATTGGCCAGCGCCTTGTCGTCGTCGAGGAAGCGCGTCTGCAACCGGGTCAGGCCATTGCTCATCGGGTAGGGACCGAAATTCATGTCGGTCAGCATCATGGTCGCCGGCGGACGGTTGCCGCCGTTGAGCTGGCCGATCAGCATGTAGGAGCGGTCGCAGGCAAAGACGATTTCCGCCAGCGTGCCGGTGAAGCACGAGCCCGGCTCGATCACCGCGACGAGACTGCGCGAGGTGAGATCGATCCGCTTGAGCACGCGCTTCCAGTACAGCGTGATTTCGCGCGCCAGCCAGTGCTTGGCATTGGCCTTCAGAAAAGCGTCGTAAGCGGCGACCTGCTCGCTATCGCCTTCCGACTTGAACACGATCGCCGCGAGATCGAGTTCGTTCAGGCGAATGTCGAGGATCGCGTCGTCAAGTTCGCGGGCAAGCTGCAACGGCCAGAACGCCACGCCCTGCTGCGCCATCGCCGCCGCATCGGCCGGCGGGGCGGCCTGCGGACCGCGCACGGTGATGGTGGCGAGCCGCGCCGCACGATCGACCGCGACCGTCACGAACGGATACTCGACCGTGTCGCCGTTACGCTTGCGCGACAGCGGCGTCAGCGCGACGCCCTTGGCATCACTCGGCCGATCGGACTTTGCCGCGAATTCCCTGGCGCGCTGCGCGACAATGTCTTCCAGCTTGCTGTTGGGGGCGACCTCATCGACCAGACGCCAGTCGACGGCGCGCTTGCCTTTCAGACCTTCCTCGGTGGTGCAAAACACATCGGCATGGTCGCGACGCACCTTGCGCTTGTCGGTGACACGCGTCAGCCCACCGGTGCCCGGCAGCACCGCGAGTAGCGGCAATTCCGGCAGCGACACGGTCGAGGAGCCGTCGTCAGTGAGGATGATATGATCGGCGGCGAGCGCCAGCTCGTAGCCACCGCCGGCACAGGAACCGGTGACGACGCAGATCGTCTTCTGGTTCGAATACTCGCTCGAATCCTCGATGCCGTTGCGGGTCTCGTTGGTGAACTTGCAGAAGTTGACCTTGTGCGCGTGTGTCGCGCCGGCGAGCATGCGGATGTTCGCGCCGGCGCAGAACACCTTGGGCTTGCCGGAGCGCATCAGCACCACTTTCACCGACGGATGTTCGAACCGCAGCCGCTGCAGCGCGTCCGCGAGTTCAATATCGACGCCGAGATCGTAGGAGTTGAGCTTGAGGTCGTAACCCTCGAACAGGCCGCCCTTCTCGTCGACGTCCATGGTCAGCGTCGCGACGTCGCCGTCAACGGCGAGCTTCCAGTGCCGATATTTGGACGGATCGGTCTGGAAATCGATGCGCGTCTTGCCGTTGGCCAGCTTTCGGTCGGTATCCGCCATCACACTCTCTCCGGCTTTTGCTTCGTTGCAATCGGCGTCCGGTCGCCGCGCAACAATCGCGTGCTGAAATCGGCAATCACCCGCAGCGTCTCGTCCGGCGCTTCGCGCTGCGGCGTGTGTTTGGCATCAAGCAAAGCGACCTCGACCGGGCAGTAGCACTCGTCCTTGGCCACTTCGATCTGCTTCGTGGTGCCGTACTGATCGTTGACGCCCTGCACGATCAGCAGCGGCACGCGGATGAAAGCGAGTTGCTCGCTGATGTCCCACTGGCGGAACGCCGGATCGAGCCAGGCGTCGTTCCAACCACGGAAGGCATTATCGGGATCGCGATGCCAGCGGCCGAGCTTCG
>JBQCFU010000179.1:0-3105 GCA_051958775.1 Pseudolabrys sp. | reverse complement strand
GGCTCGATGATCTTCGCCCGGGCCGCGCACGACGCTGGCAATCGCGCCACGGCAAGCTTCGCTGAGACTGGTACTTTACCGTGGCTCACGCGCAAGCACGGGCCATTCGAGGTGGCGGTCACCGTGCGCGCCAAGCGGCTGCCGACCGGCGTGTTTCCGCTGGTGCGCAAGACGCATGCGCTGTCGGTGATTTCGACCGCGTTCCCGGAGGTGATCGAGGATTGCGGCGATGCGCTGTCCGGCGCGCTGATGAATGCCGGCCCGATCATCCATCCGCCGCTGATCACCATGAATGCCGGCCCGCTCGAACATTTCGACCGCTGGGACATCCACAAGGAAGGCACCCAGCGCTCGATCCGCCGCGTCACCGACGCGCTCGACGGCGAGCGCATCGCGGTGCGCAGCGAACTCGGCTACGGCGCGCCGCATTTTCCGCTCGCCGACCACTACGCCAGGGAAGGCGACGAGTGGATGTATGGCCGCGGGTCGCATGACCGGCTCACCGATTCCGGCGACTGGCGCGAGCACATCGTCCTCACCGAGCATCGCTATATGCGCGAGGACACGCGCATCGGCCTGTCATTCCTGGTCTCCGTCGCCGAACTCGCCAAGGTGCCGGTGCCGTTGGCGCGCGCCTTCGCGTCGATCGGCGGCGCCATCTGCGGCGAGGATTTCATGCACACCGGCCGCACGCTGGCGAAGCTCGGCTTCGGCCATCTGAACCGCCGCGAATTGCAGAAGCTCCTGCACGATGGCTTCCAATGAGTACGGGCTTCCCATGAGCACGCGCGAACGCATCGCCTGCCTCGGCGCGGGCCGCATGGGCCGCGGCATCGCCGTGGTGTTCGCCTATGCCGGACACGCGGTCGATGTGATCGACTTCAAGCCGCGTGACGCCGCCGGGCTGGAGACGTTGCGCGCGGACGTGATGCGCGAAGTCACCGACACACTACGCACCATGGCGCAGCTCGGCATGTTCCGCGAACAGGATGTCGCGGCAATCGCCCAGCGCGTCTCGGTGATCGGCTATGACGACGCCGCGAGCGCGCTCGGCCGCGCCGCCGTCGTGTTCGAGGGCATTCCCGAAGTGGTGGCGATGAAGCGCGAAGCGTTCGCCAGCGCCAGCGCGATGACCGCGCCCGACGCCATCATCGCCTCGACCACGTCGACTATTCTGGTCGACGACCTCTCGGATTCCGGTGTGAAGCCGGAGCGATACCTCAACGCGCACTGGCTCAATCCCGCTTATCTGGTGCCGCTGGTCGAACTCTCGCCCGGCCAACGCACCGATCCGGCCGTCACCGAGCGGCTGAAACAGCTTCTGGAATCCGTCGGCAAGGTGCCGGTCGTCTGCGCCGCGCGGCCGGGCTACATCGTGCCGCGCATTCAGGCGCTGGCGATGAACGAAGCCGCACGCATGGTCGAGGAAGGCGTCGCCAGCGCCGAAGATCTCGACAAGGCGATCAAATACGGTTTCGGCTTCCGTTTCGCCGTGCTCGGCCTGCTCGAATTCATCGACTGGGGCGGCGGCGATATTCTGTTCTATGCCAGCCGCTATCTGACCAAGGCGCTGGAGAGCGACCGCTACACGGCGCCGGACATCATCGAGCGGAATATGAGCGAAGGCCGCATCGGGCTGCGCACCGGACAGGGTTTTCTCAACTACGAAAACCTCGATCTCGACGCCTATCGCCGTGAGCGGCTGCGCGCCTTCATCGCCATGCTCGACCAGTTGAAGCTGGTGCGCCCGCCGGTGCTGAACGACTGACGCTACTTCTCTTCGGGGAAGCCGCGCAGCAGGCGCCGGCGCACCAGATTGAACAGCGCGTTGAGCATCAGCCCGAGCATCGAAATCGCGATCAGCGGTACGAACATGTCGACCGTCTGGAAGTTGCGGGCGGCCCGCATCAGGAGATGGCCGAGGCCGTCGGTCGACGTGATCATCTCGGCCAGAAACACGACGATACAGGAAATGATCAGGCCGATCCGCGCTCCGGTGAGTACCGACGGCATCGCCGCCGGCAAGACCACCGTGAACAAAGTGCGCATCGGCGACACGCCGGCGGCCCGCGCCGACCAGGCGAGCTTCGGCTCCACCGCGCTCGCACCCTGATAGGTGGCGAGCAGGATCGGAAACATGGCATCGGCAATCACCAGCGCGATTTTCGAGGCGTCATCATAGCCGAGCGTCAGGGTCAGCGCTGGATAGAGCGCGATCTTCGGCACCGGCGCGAGCACCCGCACCACCGGCGTGACGATCGACGCGAACGCACGACTGCCGACCGCGGCGATGCCGAGCGCAACGCCCATCACCACTGCGATGAGGAACCCGGCGAACAGCCGATACAGCGTCACCGCGGCATGATCGAGAAACGCCGGCGAGCCGAGTTGCTGGAAGAAGCGCGCAAATACCACGCCCGGCGTCGGCAGCAGCGCCGGCGGCGCCAGCCCGGACATGGCGATCACCTGCCACAACGCGAGCAGGCCGACGATCGGCACCACGCCGATCAGCCGCTCCGACCATTGCCGCACGGCGTTCATGCGCTGCCCACCATGATGGTGTGCGGAGAATCCGCCCAGCCGACGAGGCGGCGGCGCAGCACCTCGAAGCCGACGTCGAACAGGATGCCGAGCATGCCGATGATGACGATCATCGCATAGACGGTGTCGTAGGCGCCGAGATCGAGCGACACGAACACGATGTTGCCGATGCCGGCCTGCCGCGCGATCATCTCGCTGGTCACCATGGTGATCAAGGCGAGCACCAGCCCGGTCTTGCAGCCGACGAGAATTTCCGGAAGCGCCGCCGGCAGCACGACGCGCCACAGCCGCGCGAAGCCGCCGAGCCCCATGGCGGAGGCGGACCAGAGTAGCTTCTCCTCGACGGCACGGCTGCCCTGATAGGAGTGATAGATCAGCGGCAACGTCACGCCGAGAAAAATCACCAGCGTCTTCGACGCGTCACCGACGCCGAGCCACAGCATGATGATCGGCATCAGCGCCGCCTTCGGCACCGGATAGATCACCATCATCAGCGGATTGAAGAATGCCGCCGCATAGCGGCTGCGGCCCATCCACAAGCCGATCGGCACTGCGATCAGCAAA
>JBQCFU010000178.1:0-5600 GCA_051958775.1 Pseudolabrys sp. | reverse complement strand
AGTCCACTCCGGCTGCGAATAGACATAGATCGACTTGATCGGATTGCCGTTGATGCGCGCGACCAGTGCAGCCGAACCGGCGGTCGAACCGAAATCGATCGAACCGGCGTTGAGGAATTCCAGCGCCTTGTTGGAGCCGAGCGTCTGCACCCAGCGGATGGTGATGCCGTCCTTGGCGAATTCCTTTTCCAGAAGTCCCTGCTGCTTCAGCACCATGGACACCGGATTGTAGGTGGCCCAGTCGATGTTGATCGTCTTCACCGGATCGGCCGCGAACAGCGGCGCCGACGGCAGCAGACCGGCAAGCAGGACCGAAGCGAAAATCGCGCGGCGGGAGAAAATGGTCATGAAGACCTCCATGCGTTGCGCTCACGCCACCGGTCCCGGCCGATGGCGCAGCAAGAGAATGGAGGCGGGAAAAATCCCGCCCTCAGCTCGGCGAGGGCGGATGCCCCGCTTTAGCTGCATTTGTTGAGCGCCCGCAAGCTGATTGCTCAAATCGGCGCTATAATTATTCTATAAAAGCGGCGGATTTAGCCGTCAACAGCAGCAATTTTTCATTTTACCCGCATATGGAGACGTTTGTTTTAAGTCAACGGGAGTGGGGAGTGTGGTTATTTTAGCGGAGGCCGGGACAGCCGCCGCGGGCTCCGATATCCGATAGGCATGTCCACCACGACCGCTCCGCTCGCCGATCCGCCGCACCGCGCCGAGGCGCGCGCCGGCCATGGTCCTGGTCATGCGCTGGTCGACCCCGCCCAGCTTGCCGCCGACCTGGACGCGCTGGCAGCCGCTCATACCGGCACGCCGATCGAGCTGCGCGTCGCCGTGGCGCAGCACCTGAAAACCGTGATCACCGCCGGCCACGCCGAAGCCGAGCGCCTGCTGCTGCAGGACCGTCACGGCCGCCGCTGCGCCGAGCGAATCTGCCGGATGGAAGACGACATCATCCGCGCGGTCTACGACTTCACCCAGAAGTACCTCTACCCGTCGGAAAATCCGTCCGAGAGCGAGCGCATGGCGGTGATCGCCACCGGCGGCTACGGCCGCGGCCTGCAGGCGCCGGACTCCGATCTCGATCTGTTGTTCCTGCTCCCCTACAAGCAGACGGCCTGGGGCGAATCCGTCGCCGAAACGATCCTGTATATCCTGTGGGACACCGGCCTGACGGTCGGCCACGCGACGCGCTCGATCGACGAATGCATCCGCCAGGCCAAGGCGGACATGACGATCCGCACCGCGATCCTCGAAGCGCGCTTCCTGCTCGGCGACCAAAAGCTGTTCGATGAATTGATCGCCCGCTTCGACCGTCAGGTGGTGCAAGGCACCGCCGCCGAATTCGTCGCTGCGAAGCTCGCCGAACGCGAGGAACGCCATCGGCGCGCCGGCCAGTCGCGCTACCTGGTCGAGCCGAACGTGAAGGACGGCAAGGGTGGTCTGCGCGATCTGCACACGCTGTTCTGGATCGCCAAATATGTCTACCGCGTGCGCGAGCCGCACGAGCTGATCGAACACGGCGTATTCGATAAAAATGAATACCGGCTATTCCTGCGTTGCGAGGACTTCCTCTGGTCGGTGCGCTGCCACATGCACTTTGTCACCGGCCGTGCCGAGGAGCGGCTGTCGTTCGAGATCCAGCGCGCAATCGCGGTGCGCCTTGGTTACACCGAACATCCCGGCATGCAGGATGTCGAACGCTTCATGAAGCACTACTTCCTGGTGGCGAAGGACGTCGGCGACCTCACCGCCATCCTGTGCTCCGAACTGGAAGATCAGGAAGCGAAGCCGCTGCCGGCACTCAGTCGGGTGATGGCGCGTTTTCGCCCGTCCGCCGTGCGCAAGCTGAAGGAGACTCAGGACTTCATCGTCGACAATAACCGCATCACGGTCGCGAGCGACGACGTCTTTGCGAAAGACCCGATCAACCTGATCCGCATCTTCCGCCTCGCGCAGCAGCACAATCTCGCTTTCCATCCCGACGCGATGCGAACCATCACCCGTTCACTGAAGCTGATCGATGCGGACTTGCGCAACGACCCGCAGGCCAACGCGCTGTTCGTCGACATCCTGACGTCCGACACCGATCCGGAAACGGTGCTGCGGCGCATGAACGAGGCCGGCGTGCTCGGCAAATTCGTGCAGCAATTCGGCAAGATCGTCGCGATGATGCAGTTCACCATGTATCATCACTACACGGTCGACGAGCATCTGATCCGCTGCATCGGCGTGCTGCAGGACATCGAGCGCGGCGACAACGACGAGTTGCGGCTGGCGCATGAATTAATGCTGTCGATCCGGCCGCAGCACCGCACGGTGCTGTATATCGCCGTGTTCCTGCACGACATCGCCAAGGGTCAGCCGGAAGACCACTCCATCGCCGGCGCGAAGATCGCGCGGCGGCTCGGTCCGCGCTTCGGCCTGTCGAGCGCCGATACCGAATTGTGCGCGTGGCTTATTCAGGAGCACCTGGTGATGTCGACGGTGGCGCAATCGCGCGACCTGTCGGACCGGCGCACTATCGAGAACTTCGCCGCCGTCGTGCAATCGGCCGAGCGGCTGAAGCTGCTGACGATCCTCACCACCGCCGATATCCGCGCGGTCGGCCCTGGCGTCTGGAATAGCTGGAAGGCGCAACTGCTGCGCACGCTCTATTACGAAACCGAGCCGGTGCTCACTGGTGGGTTCTCCGAGGTCAATCGCGCGCAGCGTGTCGCCATGGCGCAGGCCGAATTCCGCGAAGCGCTCAAGGACTGGCCTGCCGCGGTACTCGATGCGCATGTGGCGCGGCTTTATCCCGCTTACTGGCTGAAGGTCGATCTGCCGCGCCGGATCGAGCAGGCGCACTTCCTGCGCGACACCGAAACCAAGGGCAAGACGCTGGCGACCTCGATCCGCGTCGATCCCGAGCGCGGCATCACCGAACTGACGGTGCTCGCGCCGGATCATCCCTGGCTACTGTCGATCATCGCCGGCGCGTGCGCCGTGGCCGGCGCCAACATCGTCGATGCACAGATCTATACGACCACCGACGGCCTGGCGCTCGACACCATTGCCGTGTCGCGCGAGTTCGATCGCGACGAAGACGAAATGCGCCGCGCGCAGCGCATCGCCGATTCCATCGAACAAGCCCTGCGTGGCGATCTACGCCTGCCCGACAACGTCGCCAAGCGCGCCGGCAAGCGGTCGCGCACCTTCGCATTGACGCCGGCGGTGGACATCAACAATCAGTGGTCGCACCGCTACACCATGGTCGAGGTGGTCGGGCTCGACCGGCCGGGCCTCCTTTATGAACTGACCGCGGCACTGTCGAAACTCAACCTCAACATCGTCTCCGCCCACGTCGCGACGTTCGGCGAGCGGGTGGTCGACGTGTTCTATGTCACGGACCTGATGGGCGCGCAGATCACCTCGCCGATGCGGCAGGCCGCCATCAAGCGCGCGCTGCTGGCCCTGTTCGCCAAGGAAAACGAGCCGCGGGCGAAGGCGGGGTAGCACCTGCTTCGCCGATGAACCCGCATCTTGCGGCATCGGGAAAACCCTCTCCCCTTGTGGGAGAGGGTGCCGAGCATCCGGAGGATGCGAGGCGGGTGAGGGGTCGCTGTCTTGGTCATGGCCAACAGACCCCTCACCCGGCTCGCACTTCGCATCCGCGCTGTGCGATCCACCCTCTCCCACAAGGGGAGAGGGTTGCACCGGGTACGCGGCCGTCGGTGCCTAATTCTCCAGTAAAATCAATGCTTAACCCCCCTTTAAACCCCCGCCTCTAGCGTCACACCGAGGATACCGCGTGCCGTGTTTCGGCCGCGCGGTTGTCGCGTGTGTATCGAGGCGTGCGGGACCGATGGGGACAGGAGGACGAAAGGGCGGCGCGCGGCGCGAGCCCAATTTCGATTCCGCCCCGGATTCCGCGCCGGCGGTGCAGGTCGAGCCGCGCCCGCGCCCCACTGGCGGTTCGTCACGGCGCAAACCCAAACGCAAAACGGCCAGGAAGAAGGCACGCCGCGCCTGGTTCAGCCTGAAGCGCCTGCGTCCCGGCCGCTTCGTTTACTGGATGCTGGTGCTCGCGCTGTGGGGCGTGATCGCCGGCATCGGCGGCGTGTTCTGGCTCGGCGCGCATCTGCCGCCGATCCAGTCGCTGGAAATTCCCAAGCGGCCGCCGTCGATCAAGATCGTCGACGTCAACCAGCAGGTGCTGGTGGTGCGTGGCGACATGGGCGGCGTGCCGCTGACATTGAAGCAACTGCCGCCCTACGTGCCGGAAGCCTTCATCGCTATCGAGGATCGCCGGTTCTATTCGCATTTCGGCGTCGATCCGTTCGGCATCGGTCGCGCTGCGATCGCCAATCTTCTACATCGCGGCGTTGCACAGGGCGGCTCGACCTTGACGCAGCAGCTCGCCAAGAACCTGTTCCTGACGCAGGAGCGCACCCTGCAACGCAAGGCGCAGGAGGTTGCGCTCGCGCTGTGGCTGGAGTGGAAATACAGCAAGCGGCAGATTCTCGAGCTTTATCTCAACCGCGTCTATTTCGGCGCCGGCGCCTGGGGCATCGAACAGGCCGCGCAACGCTATTTCGGCAAGTCTGCGCGGGAGATTTCGCTTGCTGAAGCGGCGATGCTCGCCGGTCTCGTCAAATCGCCGTCGCGGCTTGCGCCGACGCACAACTATCAAGCCGCGCTGAAGCGCGAGCAGGTGGTGCTTGCGGCGATGCAGGACGCAGGATTCGAGACCGCTGCCTCGATCAAGATCGCTCAGGCGCAGCGGCCGCATGTCGTCACCACCGCCAACACCGGCTCGGTGAACTATGTAGCTGACTGGATTCTCGACGCGCTCGGCGACCTGATTGGCACCGTGGAAGACGACATCCTGGTGCAGACCACCATCGATCCGGTGCTGCAAGCCGCCGCAGAGAAATCCCTGACCGAAGAACTGGCGCAGAAGGGCGACAAATATAACGTCGCGCAAGGTGCGCTGGTGTCGATGACGCCGGAAGGCGCGGTACGCGCGCTGGTCGGCGGCCGGAATTATGCGGAGAGCCAGTTCAACCGCGCCGTGGTCGCCAAGCGGCAGCCGGGCTCGGCGTTCAAGCCGTTCGTCTATCTGACCGCGCTGGAGCGCGGGTTGACGCCGGACAGCGTGCGCGAGGACCGGCCGGTGAAGATCAAAGGCTGGCAGCCGGAGAACTACACGCGCGAATATTTCGGCCAGGTGACGCTGACCAAGGCGCTGGCCATGTCGCTCAACACGGTGTCGGTGCGGCTGACGCAGGAATTTGGCCCGACCGCCGTGGTGCGCACCGCGCACCGGCTCGGCATCGCCTCCAAGCTCGAGCCCAACGCGTCGATCGCGCTCGGCACCTCGGAGGTGTCGGTGATCGAGCTGACGGCCGCCTATGCGCCGTTCGCCAATGGCGGCATGGCGGTGACGCCCTATGTCGTACAGCGCATCAGCGACACCAGGGGCAAGACGCTCTACACGCACAACGGGCAGAGCCTCGGCCGCATCATCGAGCCGCGCTACGTCGGCATGATGAACATGATGCTGCAGGAAACGCTCAAGACCGGCACCGGCCACAACGCGGTGATCCCGGGCTGGCCGGCCG
>JBQCFU010000177.1:0-2127 GCA_051958775.1 Pseudolabrys sp. | reverse complement strand
AAGACCATCATCGGCGATGTGAAGCTGAAGGATGGTCTGTTGCAGGAAGTCTGGGCGGTCGGCCAGTGGCAGGACGGCGAGTTCTATGGTCTCGCCCCGGTCAGCTATGCAGGCGCGCGGCCCGCTTTGATGCCGAAGCCTGCCTGGAAGGCACAGTAACAATCAGTGTCGGCCGGGGCGCGGCTGTTACGCTCCGGCCGATCCGTCTTCTGTCCTTGGCGCGCGGACGGTCGCGCGATCCCGGCTTGTGCGTTGCGAGGTTGTGGCTTGGTTCTGATCGACATCCTCATCTCCGGCCTGATCCTCGGCGGCATGTATGCGCTGGTGGCGATGGGACTGACGCTCCAATACGGCGTCGCGCGTATTCTCAACCTCGCCTACGGTGAAGTGCTGATCGCGTCAGCCTTCGCCGCCTATGTACTCTACACCGGCTTTGCGATCAGTCCGCTGCTGGGGCTGCTGATCGTGCTGCCGCTGGCTTTCGCCGCGAACTGGCTGATCTATCGCGTGATGCTGACGCCGCTGGTGAAGCGCGCACGCAACCGCGTCACGCTCGAAGTCGACTCGATCCTCGCCACGTTCGGTCTGTTGTTCGTACTGCAGGGCATCGCCTTCGTCGTGTTCGGCGGACAATATTACAGTTACTCCTATCTCTCCGTTCCGCTTCATCTCGCTGGCTCGATCGTCTCCGCCAACCGGCTGATGGCGCTCGGCTTTGCCGCGGCGCTCGGCATCGCGCTCTATCTCGCCTTGACGCGCACGCGCAGCGGTACCGCGATCCGCGCCGTTGCGGTCGATCCGACCTCGGCGCAACTGGTGGCGATCAATGTGCGTCGTGTGGCGGGCTTCGCCTTCGCGCTCGGCGGCGCGATGTGTGCGGCCGGCGGCGTGCTGACCAGCATGTTTCTGACGTTCAATGCGGCGATGGGCGTGGTCTTCACCATGAAGGCACTGATCGTCGTCATCATGGGGGGCGTCGGCAATCTGCTCGGTGCGCTGCTGGCGGGATTGCTGCTCGGTCTGATCGAGACTTTCGTCGCGCGTCTGGTCGATCCGGGGCTGACGCTGGCGGCGAACTTCGCGCTGTTCCTCGCGGTGCTGCTGATCCGCCCGCAGGGCCTGCTCGGCAGGCGCGCGACATGAATGCACTGAAGTACAATTGGTCCCAGCTGCTGATCGCGGCAGTACTGGCGGTGCTGGCGCTCGTACCGCTATCCGGCGACGGCTATCACCTGTCGCTCGGCATCGGCATCCTCAATTACCTGGTGATGGCGACCGCCTGGGCGCTGTTTTCCGGCGCGACCGGTTACATCTCGCTGGCGACCTCGGCGTTCTTCGGCATCGGGGCCTATGCGGCCGCGGCGCTCGGCGAAGTGCTGCCATGGCCTGCCGTGCTGCTGGTCGCGGCGCTGGTCGGCGCGGCGGTGGCCTTTATCGTCGGTCTCTCGACGCTGCGGCTTTCCGGCATCTATTTCGTTATCTTCAGTTTCGGTCTTGCCGAGCTGATCCGGCAACTGGTCACGTGGTATGAGGTGAACGTCGCGGGCTCGGTCGGCCGCTACGTGTTCCTCGATATCTCGCATACGGCAATCTTCTGGCAGTTGTTCGCGCTCGCCGTTGCCGTTTTCGTCATCGGCTTTCTGATCTATCGCTCGCGCTGGGGGTTGGCGCTCCGGGTGATCGGCGAGGATGAGGTCGTCGCACAGCATTGCGGTATCGATACGGCGCGCGCCAAGCTGATGCTGTTCGTTCTCTCGGCGGTATTCATGACGCTGACCGGCGCGATCATGGCGCCGCGCTGGACCTATATCGATCCGGCGATCGCCTTCAATCCGCTGATTTCGTTTCAGGTGGTGATCATGGCGCTGCTCGGCGGCGCCGGATTGCTCTACGGCCCACTGCTCGGCGTCGTGCCGCTGGTCTTGCTGTTCGATCTGATCGGCGCGCATTTCCCGAACTATTTCAGCATTCTGCTCGGACTGATCTTCATTGTCATCGTCTACGGCATCCCCAAAGGGATCGCCGGCTTGCTGCCGGAGGAGCAACAGCCGGCGGCGGCGCTGGCAGCGAAAACCGATCAAGGCGCAGTCGATGGCGGCGAACTTGCGCACAAAGCGGACAATAGCC
>JBQCFU010000176.1:0-2374 GCA_051958775.1 Pseudolabrys sp. | reverse complement strand
CTTCTGGTCCTGCTGCAATGAACCCATCTGCTGATTGCCCTGCTGGCCGCGCTGCCCGCGCTGGCGCTCGCGGCGCTGGTCCTGGCCTTCACGGAAGGTGCGATCGCGCAACTGCTGCTGCTTGCGGATCATGTCCTGCAGCTCGTTGAGCTCCGCGGTCATGTCATCGTCACCGTCCATCTGCTGCTGGCCGGGCCGCGCCGTCTGCAGGTTCTCCATCATCTGCTGCAGTTCGTCGAGCATGCGCCGCGCCGCGTCGCGGTTGCCGGAGCGCGCCATCTGCTCCATGCGGTCGAGCATGTTCTTGAGATCCTGCGGCGTCAGCACGCGCGCATTGCGATCGAGCGGGCGCGACAGTTGCTGCGGATTCTTCCGCATCTCCTCGGCCAGCGCCTGCATGAACTGATTGAGCGCGGCGCGAAGCTGATCCATCAGCTTCTTGATTTCGTCCTCGCTGGCGCCGCGTTCGAGCGCCTGGCGCAGCGCGTCCTGTGCCTGCCGCAGCGCCTGCTCGGCGTCGGAGACATTCCCGTCTTCGATTCCAACCGCCATCGCCCACATGCGCGCGACCACATCACGCAGCCCATCGTCGGTGCGCGCATTGGTCAAGTCGTAAAACAGCGAACGCAGGCCGAGATAAATGCGGGTGTCGGGCTCGAAGTGTTCCGGCGCGATGGTCAAGGCATCAAGCGCGGTGAGCACCAGCGGCTTGGCATTGGCATCGAGCGCGAGCAGGCGCCGCTGTTCGATCAGCGCCCGCGCCATCGGCTTGACGAACATCCGCTGCGGCAGCGTGAACTCGAACGGCTCGCTGCGGCCTTCGTTGTTGGCCTCGTCGCGCGCCGTCAGCGTCATCTCGACGTCGGCGCCGGCCCACGGATGTTCGCTGAGGTCCTTGATGGTCTGTGCGGCACCGTTGCGGGTCCGCGCTTGCGGCAGGATCAGCTTGATGTCGGGTGCGTCGTAGAGCGGGCGCGGCGCTGTGCCGGCACTCTTGGTGTCGGCATTCTTGGCGTCCTTGGCGTCAGCGTCCTTGCGCGCGAACCGCGCATGCGCTTCGACCACGCCGTAATCGTCTTCCATCTTGTAGGCGAGCAGCAGCGAGCCGCGCGCCTGCGGCTCCGGATCCTTGGCAAGCGCGATGGTCGGCGCACGATCCGGAATCGCGGTGAAGCGCCAGGTGAGATCGCGACCGGCACCGCGCAGATGCGCATCGCCGTCACCGCCGATGGTGAAATGCTGTTCCTGCGCGCCGGAAGGTTGGGTATCGGAGGTTTGCGCAGGCGCCTTGTTCTCCGGTTTGGCATCCGCTGGCGCAACCGGCTGCAAGCCTCCGGTCCGGGTGATGTCCACCGACACACCGCCGCTCGCGCGCACGATCAAGGTCGAGCCGACCGGCACCGCAAGCGCCGGGCCGCTGGCTGGCGTCGGCTCGCCCGGCCGCAGACCGGGCAGCAGCACCGGCGCGCGACCGGTGTAAGCAGGCGGCGTCACCCACGCGTCCACACGGAAATTCGCCGGCGCGATCACGCCGCGCCAATCGAACGCGGACGCGATGCGCTGCATGCGCTCGCCGCTCGCCGCGAAGAACGTCACCGCCACCAGCAGCAGAACGAGAACACGCAGCGCCATCGGATCGCGTAGCGCGAGCCGCGGCGACGGCCATCCGGCACGCAGCGCGCGGGCGGCATCCGCCATCCGCTGCCGGTGCGCATCCCACAAAGCGAGCGCCACGGGATCGGTCGGTGCGCCGGCGAGCGTGTCGGTGACGGCGGTGGCCGGGCGATGAGCAATGCCAGAGACGCGGTCGAGACGCCGCAGGGCGTCGCCTTCACTCGGCGGACGTAGCCGCAATAGCGGCACAAGCGCTGCCAGCGTCGCCAGCCCGAACAGCCCAAGGCCGATCGCGCGGCCGAGCGGCGGCAGCGCGCTCCACAGGCCGAGCCAGGATACAGCGAGGAACAGGCCGAGCACCGTGCCGAGCGTCGCCAACGGCGGCCAGACCCGTTCCCATAGCAGCGCCCCACGGGCGCGCTGGAGCGCACGCGCCAGAGACGCGCCGAAAGATACCGTTGGCGTGATGCCGTGGTCTTGATCGTCCAATCGCCGCTCCGTCGCCGCGCGCCGAACCACCCCTGACCGAAGGGGAATCCGTCAGCCCAGTTGACGCTATTTCAGCCCGCCATCCAAGGCGGCAGCCGATCGAGCGCGATCAATTGGTCGGCATCAAGGCGCGGGCGGACCAGAGCCCACTGATCGTCGCGGACCAGCACTTCCGGCACCAGCGCGCGGGTATTGTAGGTTCCCGCCTGCACAGCACCGTAGGCCCCTGCGCTCATCACCGCCATCAGGTCGCCGGGCCTGGGTTCCGGCA
>JBQCFU010000175.1:0-3700 GCA_051958775.1 Pseudolabrys sp. | reverse complement strand
GGGGATCGATCTCCGCGGCGTTCGATCCGACCGACATTATGTAAGCGCGGCGCGCCAGCGTCAGCACCAGCGGCGCCTTCTGCTCGACCAGGATGATCGGCAGACCGGCGCGGTTGAGCTCGCCGAGCGTCTGTAAAATCTCCTCGATCACGCGCGGTGCGAGACCGAGCGACGGCTCGTCGAGCAGCAGCAGCTTCGGATCGGCCATCAGCGCGCGGCCGACCGCGAGCATCTGCTGCTCGCCGCCGGACAGCGAGCCCGCCGTCTGTGTCAGCCGCTCCTTGAGCCGCGGAAACAGCGTCATCACCCGGTCTTGGCGGCGCGCGAATTCCTGCTTGTCGTTGAGCAGATAGGCGCCAAGTTCGAGATTCTCGGCGACCGTCATCGGCGCAAAGATACCACGTCCTTCCGGCACCAGGACGAGACCCATCGCTGCCGCCTTCGCCGGGCTGCGGCGCGGCACGACCTGTCCGTGAAACGACACAGCGCCTTGCGTCGGCACGAGCCCCATCAGCGCGCGCATCAAGGTCGACTTGCCCGCGCCGTTGGGACCGAGCACGGCGACCAGTTCGCCGGTCTCGACATGGAAATCCACCGGATGAAGGGCCTCGACGTGCCCGTAGCGCGCCGAGAGCCCTTCGACCGTGAGGATCCGCGATGGTTCGACGGCGCGGGTCACTTCGCCACTTGTCACTTCACAACTTGAACTTTGCCGTTGATGATCGTGGCGAGCAGCAGCGGATTTTCCGTGATGCCCTGATGGTTGTTCGGCGCAAAGTGATAGATGCCGGTGGTGCCCTGGAAGCCGTCCATGGTTTCCAGCGCATCGCGCAGCTTGGCGCCGTCCGTCGACTTGGCCTTGGCCACCGCCGCCGCAACCAGCGTCATCGCATCCCAGCCACGACCGGCCCAGTTCGGATCGCGATCCTTGTACTTGGCGCGCCACGGTTCGAGGAACGTACCGATCTCCTTCTTCAGCGCGCTGTCGGGCAGCGCGTCATAGACCTGCGCCGGCGAGGCGACGAAGAAGAACTTGTCGCCGAGCACTTCGGCCACCGGCCGGAACACGGCGATGTCCTCGAGGCTCGTCAGCATGATCATGTCGAGAACGAGCTGCTTGATGTACTTGGCCGCCGTCAGCGTCGTACCGCCGAGGCCGATCTTGATGATCGCGCGCGCACCGGCCGCATACATCTTCTGGATCTGCACCGAGAGATCGGCGTCGTCGGTCTTGTACTGCTCGACGCCGACGATCTCGAGGCCGTAATCCTTGGCCTCCTTCTCCGCCGCGGCCTTCTGCGCGTTGGCGTAGGGCGACGGATCATGCAGCACGCCGATCTTCTTGATCTGCGTTTTCTTCTGGATGTATTCGAGCCGCGTCTCGACCTCGAAGCGTGGCGGCGGAATGGTGGTGAACGCCCATTTCACGTGGTCGGGCTGCTGCGGCAGGATCGAGCACAGCACCATCGGCGTTTCCGCGCGCACGATCAGCGGCGCGGCGGCGAAGTTTCCGGCCGAGACGCAGCCGCTGACGAACACGTTGACTTTGTCGGACGAGATCATCTTGCGATAGACCGTCACCGCTTCCTGCGGCTCGGACTTGTTGTCCTCGACGATCAGCTCGATCTTCTTGCCGGCGATGCCGCCCTTGGCGTTGAGCACGCCGATCGCAACCTCGACGCCGTCGCGCCAGGCGCGGTCGACGGTCGCGGCATAGCCGGTGAGCCCGGCCGCCATTCCGACCTTGTAGGTCTCTTGCGCCGCCGCCGGAGCGGCGATCGCGACCGACAGCGCAAGCGCTGCCGTCGTTGTGAGCAGTCTGATCGACATGGTGTGTTTCCCCTCTTTGTCGTTATCCGCAGTGTGAGCGACCGGATCGCATCTGCAAAGCCCCGGCCGCGTAGTCTTCTCGTCCCCAACTCAGTCGAAGATAAACTCCCGCATGTTCGGAATGCCGAGGCCTTCGTAACCGGTGGAGTTCAACTTCAGCGACATCGCCTTGGTGCAGGCGCGCAGAAGCTGCAACTGCTCGGGCTCGACCGGATCGTGCACATATTGCGTGGTGCCGACCACGGCGATTGCGCCGACCAGCTCATTGTCGAAATTGAGGATCGGCGCAGCGACAGCCGAGATGCCAAGCAGCGTCTCGTCCATCGACACATCGTAAAGCTGCTCGCGGATGCGCGCGAGGCGCTGCCGCAGCGCCGGTACGTCGGTAATAGTGCGCGGCGTGAACGACTGGAGCTTGCGCGCGAGGATGCGCTGCTGTGTCGCGGACGGCGTGAACGCCAGCGTCACCCGCCCCTGCGCCGAGGCGTGTGCCGGCAGGCGATAGCCGAGCCGCACCGAGATCGTCACCAGATTGGGGCTGTCGACCACCGCATTGACGATGGCGTCGCCGCTCGCCGGCATGCTGAGCACGATCGTCTGATGGGTGAGATCGCGCAGCCGCACCATGTAGGGCTCGGCAAGCCGGCGCAGGTCGAACTGGTCGATCGCCGCCTGGCCGATATGAACGAGCTTCGGCCCGAGGCGGTAGCATTCGGTCTGCGCATCCTGATCGACGAAGCCGAGATGCTTCAAGGTCGAGAGATGGCGATGCATCTTCGCCTTGGCCTCGCCGAGCTGATTGGCGAGCGCGGTCAGCCGCATCGGCTGGCCGGCGGCCGCCAGCGCCTCGATGATCTGCCCGGTCATTACCACCGACTGGATCATGCCGGAGCCGCCGGCGCGATCCTCGTCGGTTGAGTCGGCCTCGCTCACGGCCGCCGGTTTCGATGCCGGCTTCTGCGTCTCCTTGCGCGTCTGTTTATCCGCCTGTTTCATCAGCCGGACGTCCATGGGTCGAAACCGTTGAGCGGCGGCAGCACTTTCGGCTCGCTGTCGGCGTAATCCGGAAACTCGACATCGGGGACCAGCGTCCGATAGCTGCCGCGGAAGAACAACAGCGGTTCGCCGGTCGCCAGCCGCTCGAAGCGCCGCACCAGCCCGATCAGGATGACGTGGTCGCCGGCTTCGTGATGGGCGTGGCGGTCGCATTCGAAGCTCGCCAGCGCGCCATTGATGATCGGACAGCCGTTCTTGGCGATGCTGTAATCGGCGCCGTCCCATTTCTCGCCGGACGACACCGCGAAACGGTTCGACACCGCGCCCTGATCGCTCGCCAGCACACTGACGGCAAAGCGCGGCGCGTGGAGAAAACCAGCGAGGCTATGCGCCTTCTTCGCGATGCTGAACAAGACGAGCGGCGGATCGAGCGACACCGAACCAAACGAATTGGCGGTGATGCCGATCCGCTCACCGTCGCGCACGGTGGAGATGACCGTGACGCCGGTGGCGAACGCCGCCAGCGCATCGCGGAAGCTGCGGCGGGCGAACACCACCGGCTCCTGCATGATGTCCTGTCCGGGCGCACTCATGTGCGCGCCTCCGGCACCACGAACTGCTCCCAGTAACCGGGACGGCTCTGCTGCTCGGCATAGGTGCCGAACTGATCGGCGGCGCTGCCGATCAACTCCCTCGCGGTCACCTGCTGGCGCTCCAGATATGAAGCGAAATCGTCGCGGATGCTCGTGCCGGCACCGAACCCACCGGTGAACACGGCCGATGTCACCTGCACCGCGCTTGCGCCCGACAGCAGGAAGCGAGCGATGTCGAGTCCGGTCCGCGCGCCATTGGTGCCGAGCAACGGAAACGATTT
>JBQCFU010000174.1:0-3159 GCA_051958775.1 Pseudolabrys sp. | reverse complement strand
TCGGTCAGCAAGCTGGCCGTGGTGCCCGCACCAACGGTGAGCTGCGTCTTCGAATCCGGACCAGTGAGGGTCAGGTGGCCGTTGCCGTCGTCGCCCGCGGTGACGCCGGTAGTCCCGGTCTGCGCATTGATCGCCGCCTGGACGGCCGCGAGGTCGGCACCGGCCGGAATGGTGATGTTCGTCGAACCGATCACGAGCGTCCCGCCGGCGGACGAGAATGTGGTCATGTCGACGGTGCCTTTGAGCTTCGCCGGCGCGTCGCTCGCAACCGTTGCTCCGGTGCCCGTCAGCTTGGCAGCCGCAGCCGCCCCATAGACGGGATTGGCAGAGAACTGGCTGGTATCAAGCGCGCCCGTCGTACTCGACAGGTTGGCGTGGTAGTCGATCTGCGTTGTCGGCTGCGCCGGCAGATAGCTGTTCTCGAACCGCAGCAACTGCGGCGTGCTCGACGTCGCCGTGCCGGTCAGCGGATCGACCGGCACGCCCATCAGATAATAGCCGGCGCCATTGACCAGATAGCCGTTCTTGTCGGGCTGGAAGTCGCCGCGGCGGGTGTAGAGCTCGGCACCGGCAAAGTTGGGGTTGCCGTTGGTGAAGCTCTCCGGCTTGCTGACGACGAAGAAGCCGTCGCCGTTGATCGCCATGAACGTGCCGACCGAGGCGGACTGGATGTCCCCCTGTACCGTGTTCGTGGTGCGGGAGCGCGCCTGGACGCTGCCAGCGAGCTGCTGCGTCACCGAATTGTCCGGGATCATGTCTTCGAAGCTGGAGTCGATGCGCTTGAACGCGGTCGTTTGCGAGTTGGCGATGTTGCCCGACACGTTTTCCAGCGCGTAGGCCTGTGCCCGCAATCCCGTCACCGCGGTGGTGAGCGCCCCGAAAATACCCATGACCCGTTCTCCACATTGGCGCCCACGCCTTCCCCCTGAAGGCGCACGCCGTCCAACGGCAGAACAGCAAACCGCATGCCAGAGAAAAATATCAATAAAATCAAATAGATAAATAAAAGACCACGTCGCCGGACCGGGTCGTTTCTTGCCGTCCACGGCAGGATTTGCCGGGCCAATCGGTCCGGGGCGGCATTTGTCGAGAGTTGAACGGACGACAACCGATGTTCGGGCGCGCAATCTTCTTCGAAATCACGCCCTCTTTTCGGGATCCCTTAGGCCGCGCCACCGGTCGCCGGTTTGAAGGCCAAAGACAGGCCGTTCATGCAGTAGCGCAAGCCGGTCGGCTTCGGACCGTCGTCGAACACGTGGCCGAGATGGCCCTCGCAGCGGCGGCAATGCACCTCGGTGCGGGTCATGAACAAGGACTTGTCGACCGTCGTGCCCACCGCGTTCGGCAGCGGCTGCCAGAAGCTCGGCCAGCCGGTACCGCTCTCGAATTTGGTCTCGGAGGAGAACAGCGGCAGATCGCAGCCGGCGCAGGCGAAGGTGCCCTTGCGCTTCTCATGATTGAGCGGGCTCGAGCCCGGCCGCTCCGTGCCATGTTTGCGCAGGATGTCATATTGCTGCGGCGTCAGTTGCTTGCGCCATTCGGCATCGGACTTGACGATCTCGGGGGCAGCCATGGCAACTCCCTGGGTGAAGCGCTGAGCGCAAAGCAGGACGGCAGCAGCGCCGGCGGTACCAGTCAACAGAGTACGGCGGTTGAGCATCGCGTGAGGTCTCCTCTCCAACCCGTTCTACCGCAGATCAGGCATTCATGGCGTCAACTGGCCGTCACGCCGCTTCACATTGATGCGAGCGCGCAAGCCGCTTAGTTTGCGGTGCAAACAGCGAGGAATCATGGCCCGGTTTGAAGGTACGGAACACTATGTTGCCACCGACGATCTCAAGGTCGCGGTCAATGCCGCGGTCGCGCTGGAACGGCCGCTGCTGGTCAAGGGCGAACCGGGAACCGGCAAGACGGTGCTGGCGCTGGAAGTCGCCCGGGCGCTCGGCGCGCCGCTGATCGAGTGGCACGTCAAATCGACCACCAAGGCGCTGCAGGGCCTCTACGAATACGACGCGGTATCGCGCCTGCGTGACAGCCAGTTGGGTGACGAGCGGGTCAAGGATATCCGCAACTACATTCGTCGCGGCAAGCTCTGGGATGCCTTCGCCGCCCCGGAACGCCCGGTGTTGCTGATCGACGAGATCGACAAGGCCGACATCGAATTTCCCAATGACCTGCTGCTCGAACTCGACCGCATGGAATTCCATGTCTACGAGACCGGCGAGACCATCAAGGCGGCGAAACGCCCGATCGTCATCATCACGTCCAACAATGAAAAGGAGTTGCCGGACGCGTTCCTGCGCCGCTGCTTCTTCCACTACATCCGCTTTCCGGATGCGGATGCCATGCGCGCCATCATCGACGTGCATTTTCCAGGCATCAAGCAGCGGCTGGTCGCCGAAGCGCTGAAGCTGTTCTACGAGATCCGCGACGTGCCGGGCATGAAGAAGAAGCCGTCAACCTCGGAACTGCTCGACTGGCTCAAGCTCTTGATGGTCGAGGACATCAGCCCGGAAACGCTGCGCGAGCGCGACAACAAGAAACTGATCCCGCCACTCGCCGGCGCGCTGATCAAGAACGAACAGGATGTGCATCTGTTCGAGCGCCTTGCATTCATGGCAAGGCGCGACGGACGCTGACAAGCAGCATCCTATATGTTCGAGCGCCTCGCATTCATGGCGAGACGCGACGGACGTTGACGCTCAGCGGAAGAACGGCCCGACGTCGAACGAATAGGTGACGCCAAGGCCGGTCGTCACCTGGTCGCGCGATCCACGCAGCGACACAATCGGCGAATCCGCGGCTGAACTGCTCAGGCGCTCATATTCGACGAATACATGCGTCGCCCATTGCGGCGTGATTTCGTAGCGCGCCATGGCGCCGAGGCCGTAGGACCGCACGCCGCCTGACGGACTGTAGGTCGGCAGCCCGGACAAGGCTGACTGCGTCGGGTCGATGCCGAAATAGGTCCGCATCGTCGAGCCGCTGTCGAACGACACGCGCGGCCCGCCCGACAAGGTGAGTTGTGTCGTCACCGGCACGACCACGTCGGCCGACAGGTCGCCGGTGAGGCCATGATGGCCGCTGACGCCCTGACGCAGTTCGCCGCGTGTCCGCAGCCACGGCGTGAACCAGTATTCGGCGAAGCCGCCGAGTTCG
>JBQCFU010000173.1:0-4014 GCA_051958775.1 Pseudolabrys sp. | reverse complement strand
AACGCTTTCGTGCTGGTCGCCTTCACCATCGTCGTGCTCGGCGGCATGGGCTCGCTGGTCGGTGCGCTGCTCGGCGGACTGCTGATCGGCGTCGTCGAAAGCCTGTGCGGCTTCTTCCTTGGTGAATCGCTCGGACAGATCGGCATCTTCGCGATCTTCATTCTCGTGCTGCTGCTGCGCCCGCACGGACTGTTCGGAGAAGCGACGTGAAAGGCGCGGGCACCATTCTCATCGTTGCCGCGCTGCTCGCCGCCGTGCCGCTGTTCGGCGTGTCCAATGTCACGCTGAACTTCCTCGTCACGGCTCTGATCATCGCGCTCGCCGGCCAGGGCTGGAACGTGCTCGGCGGCTATGGCGGGCAATATTCGTTCGGCCACGCAGCCTTCTTCGGCACCGGCGCTTACGTCTCGGCGATCCTGCAACTCCGCTACGGCGTCAATGCCTGGATCGCATTCACCGCCGGCATCGGCGCAGGCGCGCTGGTCGGCGCCATCATCGGCGGCTTGAGTTTCCGCTCCGGCCTGCGCGGCTCCTATTTCGCGCTGGTGACGCTCGCTTTCGCCGAAGTCCTGCGCATCCTCGCCAGTGTCGCGCCGGTCACCGGCGCCGGCGTCGGCCTTCTCGTCAAGCTCGATCTGCGGCCGGAGGCATTCCAGTTCCAAAGCCGCGTGCCGTTCTACTGGATCATCCTCGCGCTGGTGACCGCCTCGCTGCTGATCGTCCGCGTGATCGAGAACAGCCGGTTCGGCGCCTATCTCGTCGCCGTGCGCGAGAACGAGGAAGCGGCCAAGGCGCTCGGCGTCAATGTCATTGCCGTGAAACTGGGCGCGATGGTCGTGTCCGCCGCCATCGTCGCGGCGGCCGGCGGCTTCTATGTCCAGTATTTCCTGTTCATCGACGCCGGCATCGCCTACGGCCCGTGGATCTCCATCGAGGCGCTGCTGGCGCCAATCATCGGTGGCGTCGGCACCGTGTTCGGGCCGCTGCTCGGCGCGCTGGTCGTCAAGGTGCTGGGCGAAGCTGCGAAACTCGTCACCGGTGACGTCCCCGGGCTCGATCTGATGATCTATGGCGGCGTGCTGGTGCTAGTGATCGCGCTCGCCCCGCGCGGCATTGCCGGCGTGGTCGCTGACCTGCGTGCTCGTGTTCTGCGGCGAAAGCCGGAGCATAAGCCGTCACAACCTGCGGCGGAGCGCCATGTCTGATACCGCTCCCAGCGTCATGTTGCGCGTCGACAATGTGAGCAAGCGCTTCGGCGGCCTGCTCGCGGTCGACGGCGCGAGCTTCGACGCAAAGGCCGGCCGCATCACCGCGCTGATCGGACCGAACGGCGCCGGCAAGACCACTCTGTTTTCGATCATCTCAGGCTTTCAACCACCAACCTCGGGGCGCGTGCTTTTCGGAGGCGAAAACATTGTCGGCGTGCCGCCGCATCGGCTGGCGCAACGCGGCATCGCCCGCACCTTCCAGATCGTGCAACCCTTCGCCGGCTTGACCGTGCGCGAGAACATCGCGGTCGGCGCGCACCTGTCGCGGCCACGCCGCGCCGATGCGCTGGCCGCTGCCGACGAGATCGCAGCGCGCGTTGGCATCGCCGCACAACTCGACAAGCCGGCCGCGGGCCTCACCGTCGCCGGCCGCAAGCGGCTCGAACTCGCCCGCGCGCTGGCGCTGGCGCCGCGCCTGTTGCTCCTCGACGAAGTGCTGGCTGGCCTCAACCCGTCGGAAGTGCGCGACATGGTGCCGGTGATCCGCGGCCTTGTCGATCAGGGCATCACGGTCATCATGATCGAACACATCATGCATGCGGTGATGAATCTCGCACAGCATGTACTGGTGCTGTCCGAAGGCAAGATCATTGCCGGCGGCGCGCCGAATGAAATCGCCGGCAATCCGCAGGTGGTCGAAGCCTATCTCGGCCGCGGCGCGGCGCAGCGGATGTTACAGGCGGGGGCGTCCCATGCCTGATGCAGCATTGAGCACGGCGGCCGAGCCGATTCTGAGCGTGGAAGGTCTTCGCTCCGGCTATGGCATCACCGAAGTGCTGCGCGGCGTCGACCTCACCATCCATCGTGGCGAGATCATCGCCGTGCTCGGCTCCAATGGCGCCGGAAAATCCACGCTCAACCGCACGCTGTCGGGCGTCAACCGCGCCTGGAGCGGCAGCATCCGCTTTGCCGGCGCAGCGATCGAGCGCGACAGCCCGGCGCGGATCGTCGCACGCGGATTGATCCATGTGCCGGAAGGCCGGCGCGTGTTTCCCAATTTGTCGGTGCGGGAAAATCTCGATCTTGGCGCCTACCGGCGGGGACGCAGCCGCAGCAGCGATACCCTCGCCCGCGTATTCTCGATCTTTCCGCGCCTCGCCGACCGGCAGAGCCAGCGCGCTGGTACACTCTCCGGCGGCGAGCAGCAGATGCTCGCCATCGGCCGCGGGCTGATGGCCGATCCGCAACTGCTGATCCTCGACGAGCCGTCGCTCGGCCTGTCGCCGCTGCTGGTGGAAGAGCTGTTCGCGCTGATCCAGTCGATCAATGCCGAAGGCATCGCCATCCTGCTGGTGGAGCAGAACGTGGTGCAGAGTCTCGACGTGGCGCGACGCGCTTACGTGCTCGACAATGGACACTTCGTGCTGCAGGGCGACGTCGCCACGCTACGCGAGAACCCCGATCTCAAGCGAACCTATCTGGGAATGTGAGATGACCGACAAAACCCTGCGCGAACGCCTCGCGCGCAAACCCATCACCGTCGCCCCCGGCGTCTACGACGCCTTCACTGCGCATGTGGCGGAAGCCGCGGGCTTTAGCTGTGTGTATCTGACGGGCGCCGGCATCGCCTATACCCGCCTCGGCCGCCCCGACATCGGCCTTGTTGGCATGAGCGAAGTGGCGGAGACGCTGGGCTTGATCCGCGACCGCGTGAAAAGCCACGTCATCGTCGACGCCGACACCGGCTACGGCAACGCGCTCAACGTCATGCGCACGGTGCGGCTGTTCGAACGCGCCGGCGCAAACGCCATCCAGCTCGAGGACCAGGATTTCCCCAAGCGCTGCGGCCATCTCGACGGCAAAGCGCTGATCTCCGCCGAGGAAATGTGCGGCAAGATCCGCGCTGCGGTCGACGCGCGGCAATCACGCGAGACGCTGATCATCGGCCGCACCGACGCGGTCGCGGTCGAAGGCGTCGATCGTGCGCTGGAGCGCGCGGAGCGCTACCGCGAAGCCGGCGCCGACGTTCTGTTCGTCGAAGCGCCGAAGCAACGCGACGACCTCGCCCGCATCACCAAGGCCCTCGGCACGAAGACGCCACTGCTGGCCAATATGGTGGAAGGCGGCAAGACGCCGCCGCTCGCCGCCTCCGAACTCGAAGCCATCGGCTTTTCACTGGTGATCTTTCCCGGCGGTATCGTCCGCGCACTCGGCAAAATGGCGAGCGACTATTACGGCTCGCTGGCAAAGAACGGAACGACCGAGCCGTTCCGCGAACACATGCTCGATTTCGACGGCCTGAACGCGCTGCTCGGCACACCGGAGATGGTGGCGCTCGGTCAAAACTACGACCCGACCAAGAAACGGTGAAGCAGCCCGTGACCACGCTCGATCCCGTGACTCTCGCCGTGCTCAACGGCCGTCTCGTCCAGATCGCCGACGAGATGGACGCGACACTGTTCCGCTCCGCGTTCAATCCGATCATCGCCGAGGCGCACGACGCCTGCCACGGCCTCTATCATGCCGAGACTGGCGCAACGCTGGTGCAAGGCACCTCCGGCCTGCCGATCTTCGTCGGCGCCATGGCCTTCGCCGTGAAGGCAGTAATCGACAAAGTGGCACGCGACGGCGGGGTTGATGCCGGTGACACGTTTCTCTTCAACGATCCGTATGACGGCGGTACGCACCTCAACGATTTCCGGCTGATCCGGCCACTGATGCGGCAGAGCCGCGTGTTTGCGTGGCTCGCGTCGGTCGGCCACTGGCTCGATGTCGGCGGCAACGTGCCGGGCAACTTCAACGCCAA
>JBQCFU010000172.1:0-4515 GCA_051958775.1 Pseudolabrys sp. | reverse complement strand
TCGAGATAGGCGAGCGCGCCACCCTCCGCCGGGGTCACCGACGGACAGCGGATCAGATCGGCAGTGATGGCGACGGGATCGGCGGGCATCGGATTTCTCATGATCATTGCAGCGGGTCAGGGCCGAATCGGTTTGGACCGGGGACGCCTCGATAGAACCCGAGTTTGATAAGCAGATACACTCCGACTCTGAACCAGGGAACAAAAAGGACTAGAAGCAGGCCGCTGACTTCGTCGGGCGGGCCGGATAAATCCAGCACGGTTAGTGCACTCAGCATCCCATCCAGCACAAAAAAGACAATAACAAGCGTAAATGACATCTCGCGGTCATTGGCGCGCTTGAGCGCCAGCGCAAATCCCGGGTAGTTTAGTGCCAACTCGCAAATCGCGAGTATCCGCTCGTTGATGCCGAGCGAAGCGACCAGCATCCAGCAAGCAAATTCCACCGCCAGTATCAGGCCGAGGCCGATCCAGTAGGGTCTGCGATTGATCCGGCCCTCGAAGCTGAAGAAAAGGTGGCGCAAATCCATTCGGTTTCAATCTAGGGAATGATGCACCGCTTTTCGTTGCTCCATTTTAGTCCCGCAGCAGCTCGTTGATCGAAGTCTTCGAGCGCGTGCGCTCGTCGACGCGCTTCACGATCACGGCGCAATAGAGACTTGGGCCTTCCTTGCTGCCGGGGAGCGTGCCGGACACGACCACGGAGTAGGGCGGGACTTCGCCGTAGAAGATCTTGCCGGTGGCGCGATCGACGATCTTGGTCGACTGGCCGATGAACACGCCCATGCCGAGCACGGAGCCTTCGCGCACGATCACGCCTTCGACCACTTCCGAGCGTGCGCCGATGAAGCAGTTGTCCTCGATGATCACCGGGCCGGCCTGCACCGGCTCCAGCACGCCGCCGATGCCGACGCCGCCGGATAGATGCACGTTCTTGCCGATCTGCGCGCAGGAGCCGACGGTCGCCCAGGTGTCGACCATGGTGTTGGCGCCGACATGGGCGCCGAGATTGACGAAGGACGGCATCAGCACCGCGCCCGGCGCGATGAAGGCGGAGCGGCGCACCACGGCGCCCGGCACCGCACGGAAGCCGGCCTTGCGGAATTTCGCCGCGTTCCAGCCCTTCATCTTGGAATCGACCTTGTCCCACCAGACGGCCTTGCCCGGGCCGCCGGCGATCACGCCCATGTCGTTGAGGCGGAACGACAGCAGCACGGCCTTCTTCAGCCACTGATTGACCTGCCAGGTGCCGTCCGCCTGCCGCTCGGCGACGCGCGCCTCGCCGCTGTCGAGCAGTGTCAGCGCGGTTTCCACCGCCTTGCGCACCGGGCCCTTGGTCTTGAGGCCGATGCCGTCGCGCTTTTCGAACGCGTCGTCGATGGTCGCTGCCAGCTTGGAATGGTCAGGCTTGGTGGCAGCCTTGGTCCGGTTCGCCATTGAAAAAATCCCCTGGAATTCGCTGTGTTGTCTGTGGGCGCCCGATCGAAGTCAAGCGGAGCGGCGCTGGGTGATGCGGGTGAGGAAATCGACCAGATTCTCGGTGAGATGGTCGATATGCGGCGCGTCGTGGCCCTCAAGCTCCCACGCCTCGCGCAGCACCACGCGCTCGCCTTCCGGTACCACCAGCACGGTGGTCATGCCGAGCGCATGCGGCACTTCGAGATTGCGGGCGAGGTCCTCGAACATCGCGGCCTTCGCCGCATCGACGCCGTGGCGGGCGAGGAAGCGGTCGTAGCTCAGCTGCGACGGCTTCGGCTCCAGTTCGCCGGCGACGATGTCGAACACGTCCTCGAAGCGGCTGTCGATCTCCAGCCGTTTCATCACGTTCTCGGCGTGGCGGCGCGTGCCGTTGGTGAAGATGAGCTTGCGGCCGGGAAGCTTCTCCAGCGCATCGCCGAGGGCAGGATTGGGCAGGAGCGGCGAGTGATCGATCTTGTGCACGTAATCGAGATAATCGTCGGGCGACATGCCGTGCTCGGCGATCAGTCCGCGCATGGTGGTGCCGTAACGCCGGTAATAGTCCTTCTGCAGCTTGAACGCGTCTTCGGGCGATATCTTCAGATAGTTCGACACATAGCTGCGGATCCGCTCGTCCACCTGCTGCCATAGGTTGAGGTGATGCGGATAGAGCGTGTTGTCGAGGTCGAACACCCAGGTCTCGACGTGATCGAAGCTGCGCGGCGTATCTTTCAAGAGTCTGTCACCTCTGTCCGTGTCTTGGTTTCCATCACCGGTGAATCAGTGTGCCGGCGCCGGCATCGGTGAGCAGTTCGACCAGCACCGCGTGCGGCACCTTGCCGTCCATGATGACGACGCCTTCGACGCCGGCTTCCAGCGCATAGATGCAGGTCTCGACCTTCGGGATCATGCCGCCGGAGATGGTGCCGTCGGCAATCAGCCGGCGGATATCCTTGACCGACATTTCCGGAATGAGCTTCTTCGACTTGTCGAGCACGCCCGGCACGTCGGTGAGCAGCAGGAGGCGCTTCGCCTTGAGCGCGCCGGCGATGGCGCCGGCGAAGGTGTCGGCGTTGACGTTGAAGGTGCCGCCCGTGGCCGAGGTCGCGACCGGCGCCAGCACCGGGATCATCTCGCGGCCGAGCATCTGCTGCAGCAGGGAGATGTCGACCTTGTCGGGCTCGCCGACGAAGCCGAGGTCCACCACCTTCTCGATGTTGGAATCCGGATCGACCACGGTGCGCGAGACTTTCTTCGCCACCACCATGTTGCCGTCCTTGCCGCACAGGCCGAGCGCCTTGCCGCCGGCGGCATTGATGTAGCCGACGATCTGCTTGTTGATGGAGCCGGCCAGCACCATTTCGACGATCTCGACGGTGGCGGCATCGGTGATGCGCAGCCCGGCGGCGAATTCCGACTTGATGCCGAGCTTGGTCAGCATCGACTGGATCTGCGGGCCGCCGCCGTGCACCACCACCGGGTTGATGGCGGTCTGCTCCAGCAGCACCACGTCGCGGGCGAATTCGCGCGCCGTGGCCTCGTCGCCCATGGCATGGCCACCGTATTTGATGACGATGGTTTCCTCGTCGTAGCGCTGCATATGCGGCAGCGCTTCGGACAGAACCTGGGCTTGTTCCAGCGGGCTGATCTTGGGGGAATTGGTCATTTCGGTCTCCGGGGCGCCGCCGTTCTAGCCGAGGAGGGATGGCCGGACAATGTGGCTGCTGCGCGTCATGTGGCGGGTCTTTGTGACGGCCTGATGCGGGCCTGTGCCTGATTTCTCCCGGGCCGCGCAGGCGTGCGGGTTCGCCCCTGTTCTTTGCGGCGCGGGGGCGCCGGAGGCTCGTTTCTCCCCCCTCGGGCAAACGAGGGGCGACGGAGCGCCGGTCGGCGCAACGTCTTCATCATCCGCCGCCACATCACTATGGAAGCGGAAGCGCATCTCTCCTTCGGGAGAAGAGATACGCGCGCCTTGCGGCGCTCCGTATGTGTTGCGGCTCTTGGACTGCGACCGGGAGGTGCACGGGTCATAGTGCCCGTGGATGGCTCCCGGAGGGGTCCGGGTCCGGCGCGCTGCGTCACACGCCGTCGCGGAAAGCCGCGTCATCGCGGGCTGCATCTCCGGCCCGCAACCCCGGCGACACGACGGACACACCATGCCGCCGCGCCTTCCGGGCTGCCCGACCATCACGACGCCTCATGATGGCGCCCCTCGGTAGGCAGGGCAGGCATAGGATTATAGTCAGATAGGAATAAAGTCAAGAGGAGGCGAGGACGTGGCCGCGTCTTTTACCTCTCCCCGCGTGCGGGGAGAGGTCGACCGAGCAATTTGCGAGGTCGGGTGAGGGGCAGCTTGGTCCGAACTCTGCCCCGCACCCGGCTCGCTATCGCTCGCCACCCGCTCCCCGTCAACGGGGCGAGGGTCTCTGCGTATGCCGCGCTTGAGGTGCTCTCTCCGCCGTCATGCCCGCATTCATTGCGGGCATCCACGGCTTCCTTCTTTCCTCTCCACCAAAAACGTGGATGCCCGGCACAAGGCCGGGCATGACGTGGTGAGAATGGCGCACCTCTCAGGCAGAGGCGCTATGTCGTTGCTCGCGCCTCATGGCGCGAGGGCGACCTGCGGTCCGTCCGCCGTTTCGACGCGCACATAGCGCGCGCCGGTGAGGCGGTTGCGGCCGCTGGTGACCGTGACCAGCTCGTCGAGCGAGGCCTGTTGCGCGTCTTCTTCCGGACGCGACAGGAAAAGCTCCGCGTGGATCATGCCGTCGGATTCGAATCCGGCCGGATCGATGCCGAGGCGTGTCAACGTGCTGACGGTGTTCTCCATTTCCTCCTGATCGCGGAACCGGCGCTGCACGAAGGTCGCGCTGGCAAGCCGTTCGGTGACGAGGCCGTGTGCCTGCATCACCTTCTCGAGTTCACGGTAGGAGAACATGCGCAAGACGAAGGAGATGATCCATGGCGGCTTGCGCATCGACGACAGCAACTGCGTGTAGGTCTTCTCGGACACATAGCCGATGCAGCCGGTGGAGAGGATGACGTCAGTGCTGCCGGC
>JBQCFU010000171.1:0-3109 GCA_051958775.1 Pseudolabrys sp. | reverse complement strand
CTATGGTCAAGGCCGGACCGTGCTGCTGACGCTGAAATACGCCTGGGTGCCGGAAGCGGCCAAAGCGAAGTAACGAGGATCACGCAAACGACGTGAAAGACGGAGTGAAAAGGCGATGACGACAAAGGCGCTCCGCCGCTGGTCGTGGGTTCATACGTGGAGCAGCATCGTCAGCATGATTTTCATGCTGCTGCTCTGCGTGACCGGCCTGCCGCTGTTGTTCCATCACGAGATCGACGAACTCCTGCATGAGAGCGTCGAGGCAGTCGAGGTTGCGTCCGGCACGCCGCAGGCCAATCTCGATCTGATAGTGAAGAACGGCATGGCGTCATCGCCCGGCGAAGCGCTGCACTTCCTGATCTGGGACCGCGACGATCCGAACGTGATCTTTCTAAGCGCCGGCAAGAGCATCACCTCGCCGCCGCAGGACAATCACCTGATCCGGGTGGACGCGCATACCGGCTCATTCCTCGACAAGCCCGACTTCCGCACCAAGTTCACCTACATCATGCTGAAGCTGCATACCGACATGTATGCGGACCTGCCGGGCAAGCTGTTTCTCGGCCTGATGGGCATCCTGATGGTCGTGGCGATCATCAGCGGCTACGTCCTCTACGCACCGTCGATGCGCAAGCTCGACTTCGGCACCGTGCGCAACAAGCGCTCGCGCGCGATCCTGTGGCTCGACGTGCACAACCTCGTCGGCATCGTTACTGCGGTGTGGCTGCTGGTGGTCGGCTTCACCGGCGTGCTCAACACCTGGGCCGATCTGGTGATCAAATTCTGGCAGTTCGACCAGCTCTCGGAAATGGTCGGCCCGAGCCGCGACAAACCGATCCCGCAGAGCATCGTGCCGGTGCAATCGGCGGTCGACACCGCGGTCGCCAAGCTGCCGGACATGATCCCCTCGTTCGTCGCCTATCCGGGCACGCTGTTCACCAGCAAGACGCATTACGCGATCTTCATGCGCGGCAACACGCCGGTCACGTCGCGCCTGTTGCAGCCGGTGCTGATCGACGCCGCGACCGGCGACTTCACCGACACGCGCAAAATGCCGTGGTACGTCTCGACCTTGCTGCTGTCGCAGCCATTGCATTTCGGCGATTACGGCGGACTGCCGCTGCGGATCATCTGGGCGATCCTCGACGTGCTGACCATCGTCGTGCTCGTCACCGGCATCTATCTGTGGGTGGTGCGCCGGCGTGCCTATCGCAAATATGCGCGACGCGTCGCCCTGAATGCGAGCCCGGCGGAATGACCATGACCGCCGGACCTCGCCGCATCCGCTCGCTCCGCGAAGTGTTCGCCATGCCGATCCTGCTCGGCGTGCTCAGCGCCATCGGCCTCGTTGTCGCCCTGCTCGGCGACGACATCTGGGACGCGGTCGGCTGGGTTGGCCTCGGCATTCCGCTGCTGGTTGCCGCCTATTACGTGATGCGACCGGTCGGCCGCTGACGGCCGTCCGGATCAGGCCACCGGCGAACGGAATACGAAATAAGCGCCGGCGGCGATCAGCGTGAAGCCGATCACGTGGTTCAGGGTTATGCCCTGTTTCAGGTAGACCACCGAGAACACGGCAAACACCGCGAGCGTGATCACCTCCTGGATGGTCTTGAGCTGCGCCGCCGAATAGACCTCGCTGCCGATGCGGTTCGCCGGCACCGCCAGGCAATATTCCACCAGAGCCAGCCCCCAGCTGATGGCGATCACCTGGACGATCGGCACCTCTTTAAAACGCAGGTGCCAGTACCAGGCGGTGGTCATGAAGATGTTCGAGCCGATCAGCAGGACGATCGGTGCGACGGTCGGCGGCAGGAACGACATGATGGGGTTTCCGGCAAGAAACAGGGCAAACAACAGAGCGGGAATCGGGGCGTGGTCGCTCGATAACGTATCACCGCCGACGATTCTTTATGTTGTCGCGTTTTCTTCACGCGAACCGGAACCCACTTGGCTTGAAAACGCTCCGGATGTGCCATTCCGTCACAAGAAAAAACCGCGATGAAAAGCCATATGCCCTCTGGACCGTGCCGCCGGTTGTGCCAGCGTACGGCGCGGACGGATGGGTCATGCGAACACGATCGATCATTGGAATGGCGCTGCTGGCGCTGGCGGTTCTCACCCCGCCGGCGGATGCGCTGGCACGCGCGGCCCGTTATGCGCCGATCCCGATCGCCCGGCCCGCACCGCTCACCGACGCCGATTTCGCCACGTTCCGGCAGACGCTGGCCGAAGCCGCTGCGCGCAAGGATATGACCGCGATCGGCGGGCTGGTCGTCGCGCAGGGCTTCTTCTGGGAGCGCGAAGTCGGCAGCCTGCCGCCGGCCGCCGACACGCCGGGCGCGAGCCTCCTCCAGGAAGCACTCGGCCTGAACGACCAGGCGAGCCACGGCTGGAGCGCGCTCGCCCGCTTCGCCGCAGATCCCGCGCCGGCCCCGGCACCGGGACGCGCCGGCGTTGTCTGCACGCCGGCCTATCCGGTGTTCAACGAGCCGGCGTTGCGGGCGGCGATGACCGCCACCGACAGCGAATTCTTCGACTGGGCCTATCCGGCCACCGACGATGTGCCGGCCCTGTCCCGGCCGCATTCCGATGCCAAATCCGTCGCCACCCTTGGCGCGGCGCTGCTGCATGTGCTCGTCTGGCCCGGCAACGACACCGGCTATGCCGAGGTGGCTTTGCCCGACGGCAAGACCGGCTATGTCGCCGCCGCGCAGTTGCGACCGCTCGCCACCGATCAGCTTTGCTACATCAAAACCGATGCCGGCTGGCGCATCGGCGGTTATATCGGTGGCGGCGAAATGCCCTGATCCCTAATGGCCGATTGCTAATGCTCGAATCCAAACACATCGCCCCCACCGCCCGCCGCGTCACCTGCGCCGGTTGCGGCGCTGTGTTCGGCTGCGGGCTCACGGGCGAATGCTGGTGCAGCACCGAAGATTACCGCATGCCGCTGCCCGACGATGCGGCGGAGGATTGCCTGTGTCCGGAGTGTTTGCGCAAGCGTGCGGTGGTGCAACGCATCGCCGCGCGGTAATCAATGATTCCGATGGCCGTTGTGTGTCACCTCCCCTTGCAAAGGGGAGGTCGGTTTGCGTTAGCAAACCGG
>JBQCFU010000170.1:0-3640 GCA_051958775.1 Pseudolabrys sp. | reverse complement strand
CATGATGCGGTCGTCCAGGGTCCCGTGACGGAGATCGGTACGATCGATCTGGGTGCGCTCGATGCGGTTCTGGCGAAGGGTCCGCGTGCACTGGTTTCCGTGATGCTGGCCAATAACGAAACCGGCGTTGTTCAACCAGTTTCTGAAGTTGCTGCGCGGGTCCATCAGCACGGCGGTCTCCTGCATGTCGATGCGGTACAGGCCGCAGGGAAGATTCCCGTTGATATCAAGGCTTTGGGTGCTGATCTTCTCACGATAACTGCGCATAAGCTCGGTGGTCCACAGGGGATCGGAGCGTTGATCCTTGGGCAGGACGTGGGGCTCGATCCGCTGGTGGTGGGAGGTGGCCAGGAACGCGGCCGCCGGCCGGGAACCGAGAGCGTGGCAGCGATTGCCGGGTTTGGTGCGGCTGCGGCGGAAGCCGGCAAGCTTGCCACCGCAGGCGCCATGCGGGCGCGACGTGACCAGCTTGAAGCGGGCCTGCTGGCAAAGACACCGGGTGCAGTGATTGTCGGTCAGGCGGCCTCTGAGAGGCTTCCCAACACGACGCTGGTGGCAGCGCCAGGGCTCAAGGGGGAAACCGCGGTGATCGCCCTCGATCTTGGTGGTATCGCGGTATCGTCCGGCTCCGCCTGTTCCTCGGGGAAGGTTGCGTCCTCGCATGTGCTCGCGGCCATGGGGCTTGCCCCCGAACTGGCGCGCGGTGCTGTGCGCTTAAGTCTCGGCTGGACCACGACGGAAGTTGATCTCGATACCGTGCTCAATGCTTGGAATAATGTGATCCCAGCATTACTTAGGGGGCAAACAGGCGTTGCCGCCTAGCACATGACAAACCGAAGGGTGATCGCGACAGGATAACGCGAGCAACCATAACCGACTGATCCATTCCCGCGGTCCTTGAAACCGCGAGCGGAGAAGAGAATGCCGGCCGTTCAAGAGACCGTCGATCAGGTCAGACGCATCGACGTTGACCAGTACAAGTATGGGTTCGAAACCAAGATCGAATCCGAAAAGGCCCCCAAGGGCCTGTCTGAGGACATCGTCCGCTTCATTTCGGAGAAGAAATCCGAACCAGCCTGGATGCTGGAATGGCGGCTCGAAGCCTATCGCCGCTGGCTGACCATGCGCGAGCCGACCTGGGCGCGCGTCGACTATCCGAAGATCGATTATCAGGACATCTACTACTACGCCGCGCCGAAGAAGAAGGCGGGGCCGAAGTCGCTGGACGAGGTCGATCCCGAGATCCTCGAGACCTACAAGAAGCTCGGCATTCCGCTGCGCGAGCAGGAAGTTCTCGCCGGCGTCGAACGGGCCGATGGCACCCGGGCGCGTGTCGCGGTCGATGCGGTGTTCGACTCGGTGTCGGTGGCGACCACCTTCCAGGAAGAGCTGAAGAAGGCCGGCGTGATCTTCATGCCGATCTCCAAGGCGCTGCAGGAACACCCGGAGCTGGTGCGGAAGTATCTCGGCACGGTGGTGCCGGTGACCGACAACTATTTCGCGACGCTGAACTCGGCCGTGTTCTCCGACGGGTCGTTCGTCTACGTGCCGCCGGGCGTGCGCTGCCCGATGGAGCTGTCGACCTATTTCCGGATCAACGAGAAGAACACCGGACAGTTCGAGCGGACGCTGATCATCGCCGACAAGGGCTCCTATGTGAGCTATCTCGAGGGCTGCACCGCGCCGCAGCGCGACGAGAACCAGCTTCATGCCGCGGTGGTCGAACTGGTCGCGCTCGACGACGCCGAGATCAAATATTCGACCGTGCAGAACTGGTATCCGGGCGACTCGCAAGGCCGGGGCGGCATCTACAACTTCGTTACCAAGCGCGGCGACTGCCGCGGCGACCGGGCGAAGATTTCGTGGACGCAGGTCGAGACCGGCTCCGCGATCACCTGGAAATATCCGAGCTGCATCCTGCGCGGCGACCACTCGCAGGGCGAGTTCTATTCGATCGCGATCTCCAACGGCCTGCAGCAGGTCGACAGCGGCACCAAGATGATTCATCTCGGCAAGAACACGTCGAGCCGGATCATCTCCAAGGGCATCGCCGCGGCGCGCTCGCAGAACACCTCCCGCGGCCTCGTCAGCGCGCATCGCAAGGCGACCGGCGCGCGTAACTTCACCAACTGCGACTCCCTGCTGATCGGCAACAAGTGCGGCGCGCACACCGTGCCGTATATCGAGGCGAAGAATTCGTCCGCGGTGTTCGAGCACGAAGCGACGACGTCGAAGATTTCCGACGACAT
Organism: Pseudolabrys sp.; assembly: GCA_051958775.1. Taxonomy (GTDB): domain Bacteria; phylum Pseudomonadota; class Alphaproteobacteria; order Rhizobiales; family Xanthobacteraceae; genus Pseudolabrys. Next base: position 1,391 of record JBQCFU010000170.1, on the reverse strand, counting down.
GCTGTTCTACTGCCGTCAGCGCGGCATGTCGGCTGAAGAGGCAGTGGCGCTGGTCGTCAACGGCTTCGTCAAGGACGTGCTGCAGCAACTGCCGATGGAATTCGCCGTCGAGGCGCAAAAACTGATTTCGATCTCGCTGGAAGGCTCGGTCGGATAATTCAGCCGGCCTGCTTTCCGACGTTCGGCGAGCGCGATGAATGCCGACTGGTCAGATGGATGATGTCTTCGTTCCGGACGCGCCCGTGTGGCGGCGGGGACAAAGGAAACGGAAAGAAGAGACGTGATGTCGTTGCTTGAGATCAAGAACCTCCACGCCGTCGTCGACGGCAAGCAGATCCTCAACGGGCTCAACCTGACGGTGGAGCGCGGACAGGTCGCCGCGATCATGGGGCCGAACGGTTCGGGCAAATCGACATTGTCCTATGTGCTGGCGGGTCGGCCCGGTTACGAGGTGACGCAGGGCGAGATTCTGCTCAACGGCGAAAGCCTGCTCGGTCTCGATCCCGACGTGCGCGCCGCCAAGGGCGTGTTCCTCGCGTTCCAGTATCCGATGGAAGTCCCGGGCGTCGCCACCATGACGTTCCTGCGCACCGCGCTGAACGCGCAGCGCAAGGGTCGCGGCGAGAGCGAGTTGACGACGCCCGAATTCCTCAAGCGCGTGCGCGACGCGGCCGGGCAGCTCGGCATCAGCCAGGAGATGCTGCGCCGTGGCGTCAATGTCGGCTTCTCCGGCGGCGAGAAGAAGCGTAACGAGATTTTGCAGATGGCGATGCTGGAGCCGAGGCTCGCCGTGCTCGACGAGACTGACTCCGGCCTCGACATTGACGCGCTGTCGATCGTCGCCGACGGCGTCAATCGCCTGCGCGCGCCGGACCGCGGCATGATCGTCATCACCCACTATCAGCGGCTGCTCGATTACATCGTGCCGGACGTGGTCCACGTGTTGTGGAAGGGCCGGGTGGTGAAGACCGGCGGCAAGGAACTGGCGCACGAACTCGAAGCCAAGGGCTACGCCGAGTTTCAGGGTGAGGCGGCGTGATGACGGCAGCCGTACGACCGATCAGGACTGCGGCGGAAACCGCGCTGGCGGAAACCTATGCCGCCGCCAAGACGTCGCTGCCGGGAATGCCGGCGCAGCGCGAGCAGGCGTTTCGCCGGTTCGAGGCGCAAGGATTGCCGCACCGCCGCGTCGAGGCTTGGAAATACACGGACCTGCGCGCGCTGATGCGCGATGCGAAGCCACTCGCGGCGCTGCCGGGTGCGGAAGCCAAAGCGCGCGCGAAGCAGGGCGGTGCGATTTTCGCCTCGGTCGAAGCGCGTCGGCTGGTGTTCGTCGATGGCGCTTTCGTGCCGGAACTGTCCGACCTCTCGGCGGAAGCCGGTCTGTCGAT
>JBQCFU010000169.1:0-2211 GCA_051958775.1 Pseudolabrys sp. | reverse complement strand
CAGAGCACAGCGCGGCTGAATGGGACGTGAACCTGGCGCGTCACGCTGTCAAGAGAAAGCGCGGGAATGGGGAGACACGAGGATCACGCCGATCAGGCGAGCAGATCCTGCCACTCCGGATGCTTCTCGATATAGCCGCGGATGAAGGGACAGCGCGGCACCACCTTCAGCCCGCGGGCGCGGACCTGCGCCAGTGCGCCTTTGGCCAGGCGTGAACCGACGCCGCGGCCGGCGAGGGCTTCGGGCACTTCGGTATGGATGAAGGTGATCACGCCCGCCGCCAGTGAATAGACGGCGATGGCCAGATGGCCGTCGACCTCCAGTTCGAAGCGATGGTGGGCGGGATTATCGCGGACGTCGTCTGACGGGGCATCTGACATGCCCCGTCATCGCGCGGCCCGGCGCCGATGGCAAGCCCTACCAACAGGCACACCAGCGCGGCAGACCTTTAGTCGGCGATCAGCCGCCGGTAGAGATGCCAGGTCGCGTGGCCGAGTACCGGCACGACAACGGCCAGGCCAACAAACAGCGGGATCGAGCCGAGCAGCAACAGTGCGGCGACGATCAGGCCCCAGAGCGCCATTGGCCCCGGATTGGCCATCACCGCCCGCACCGAGGTTTCCAGCGCGGTGAGCACGCCGACGTCGCGATCGAGCAGCAGCGGGAACGAGACAACGCCGACCACCATCGCCACCAGTGCGAAGGCAAAGCCGATCAGGTTGCCCCACAGGATCAGCGCGTGGCCGTGTGATGTGGTCAGCACCTCATGCAGGAAGCTGGTCATCGATTCCGGCGGCAGATAGCCGAACAGGGTTTCGTAGAGCGTCTGCGCGCACAGGAGCCACGCGAAGAACAACAGCGCGAGGCCGGCGCTGATGGTCACGATCGCGGGGAACGACGGCGAACGCACCACGTCGAACACATGCGAGAGGTCCGGCGTTTCGCCGCGCTCGCGCTGTCGGCTCAGTTCATAGAGGCCGATGGCGGCGACCGGGCCAATCAGCGCAAAGCCAGTGGCGAGCGGAAACAGCACCGGGAACAGATTGTAGCCGAAGGTGAGGCCGAACATCAGCACGCCGGCCAGCGGATAGATCAGCCCGAGAAAATAGAGATGCGTCGGCATGGCGCGGAAGTCGTCGAAGCCGAAACGCAGCGCTTCGGTCAGGTCGGCGCGGGTGATGGTGTTGATGGTCGGATGCGTGACGCGCGCGTCCGCGCCGGTGTAGATGTGGATATTCGCCATGCGCTTCCTCCTCGATGTCACGGAGGCGGGCGCGCCCGATGCAACGGCGGCAGAAACCGACTCGGGCGCGTGACCCGTCGTTGCCTGGTCAGGATAACACGCAAGGCTCGCGGAGGTGCCACAATCGCGTGAGCGATTAGGTCAGCGGAGGTGACGTTTCCTGAACAGACGGTTCCGTCGCGGTGTGGTGTTTGTTTCAAATGTGACGGGCATAGTTCGCGGCGCAGCACTTCGCTTTCTCCGCGCTGTGCACGGGCGTAAACGCCCTTGATGACCCGCGAATTTCTCCGCCGTTATGCGTGGGCTCGACCCGCTGAGGCTGGCACGGTGCTCATCTTATCGAGATGGCCGGGACAAGCCCGCCATGATGTCGATGGAGTGCGCTGCTCTCTCGGAGCCTCATGGTGAGGAGCGCGCTGGAATGAGGCGGAGCGAGATTGCACTTCTCTCTCCCCGTCATGCCCGCGCTTGTCGCGGGCAATCCACGTCTTGCTTTGCATCCGGGAAGAAGGCGTGGATGCGCGGAACAAGTCCGCGCATGACAAGTTGAAGCAGCCCTGACTCTCTCCTCCGTTCATTCCCGCGTTTGCGGATGAGCAGGTGTTGATGAAGTTCGCGCAAAACATTTATGCGCGTTGCATCCCGATGCGATTGTCAAACAGCCCGCCTGTTTTCGGACAAGCGTCATCGCCCCTGTTCTTGGCGGCGCGAGGACGCCGGAGGCTCATTCGTCCCTCGATCACCGATCGAGGGGGACGGAGCGCCGCGAAGCGCAACGTCTTGGTTTCCGTCATCACCTCGCGGCGATGACGGAGCGCATCTCTCCCGCTGGAGAGAGACACGCGCGCCGTGCGGCGCTCCACCCAGCCAGGCTTGCGCCGGCCGGGCTTTGTCATGGGCGGCGATTTCGCTCCCTGGGACCGTAGCTTCCGGGGCGCGGACAGGCAGGCTTTCTTGGGCCTGTCGCT
>JBQCFU010000168.1:0-2536 GCA_051958775.1 Pseudolabrys sp. | reverse complement strand
GGACACGTCGCTGCTGCATCGCTCGATCCGCGAGAACATCCGCTATGGCCGTCCCGGCGCCAGCGACGAGGAGATCGTGCGCGCGGCGAAGCTCGCCCACGCGCATGAGTTCATCCTCGGACTGGAGGACTGGAAACATCGCCACGGCTACGACGCGCAGGTCGGCGAACGCGGCGTGAAGCTGTCCGGCGGTCAGCGTCAGCGCGTCGCCATCGCCCGCGTGATCCTGAAGAACGCGCCGATCCTCGTCCTCGACGAAGCCACCTCCGCGCTCGACAGCGAGGTGGAGGCGGCGATCCAGGCGAGCCTCGGCACGCTGATGCAGGGCAAGACCGTGATCGCCATTGCCCATCGCCTGTCGACCATCGCCCAGATGGACCGGCTGGTGGTGCTGGACCGCGGCCGCATCGTCGAACAAGGCACGCACCAGCAATTGCTCGCGGCTGGCGGCCACTACGCCGCCCTGTGGCGGCGGCAGTCCGGCGGCTTCATCGACGTCGAGGACCAGCAGGCGGCGGAGTAACCGCTGCCGCGCGGCCCACATCGAAGTAAACCCGTGCTCTCACCCCGTCATGCCCGCATTTATTGCGGGCATCCACGTCTTCTTTCCTGCTGCAACAAAGACGTGGATGGCCGGGACAAGCCCGGCCATGACGACCGAGAGAGCTCGTTTCGAACCTCATCCAGCGGTTTCAGCCAAGGACGAATTTTCCCTCTCCTCTCCCTCCCACAAACGAAACATTCTCCCGGCCCTGACGGCCAGAGCAGATTCATGCATTCGGAGTGAAATATTCCAGAAACGGTTGCGCCATTGGCACAGATGCTCCAGATGAAGGCGCTAAATCACTGGGGCCGACCGTTTTGTTCTCCGAAAACATCGTTCTGATCGCCGGGTTCGCCATCGGCCTCGTCTATGGCGCGGTCGGCCTCGTTAGCGGCTTTTGCCTGCTGACCAGCCTGCGCCAGTGGCTCAACGAGAACAGCGGCGTGCGCATCCGCAGCTACGCCCTGGCCATGGCCACGGCGATGATCGGCGCGCAGGCCCTGGCCGTCACCGGCCATGTCGATCTCGGCCAGTCGATTTATCTGCAGGCGGCGTTCTCGGTGCCGCTGATGTTCGCCGGCGGGCTCGTATTCGGCTACGGCATGGTGCTGGCGAACGGCTGCGGCTCGCGCGCCAGCGTGCTGCTCGGCAAGGGCAATCTCCGCTCCTTCGTCGTCGTCGTTACCCTCGGCATCACCGCACAGATGACGCTGCGCGGGCTGATCGGCCCGCTGCGTGTCGCCGCCTTGCAGGCGAGCGACGTGACGCCGTCGGTCAATTCGCTGCCGGGCCTGATCGCTGTCGCGCTCGACGCCAACACCGCGCGCGTCATCGCTACGGCGCTGGTCGCCGGCGCGCTGATCGTGTTCGCCTTCGCGCACGCGCCGCTGCGCCGCTCCACGGTGCAATGGGTCTCGGGCATCGTGATCGGCCTGTTGATTGCCGCCGGCTGGTACACGACCGGCCATCTCAGCGGCGAATCCTTCGATCCGGTGCCGGTGACGTCGCTCACCTTCGTCGCGCCGATCGCCGACAGCGTGCAGTACATCATGCTGTCCACCGGCATGGCGTTGAACTTCGGCATCGTCACCGTATTCGGCGTGCTGCTCGGCTCGTTCCTGACCGCGATCAGCACCGGCCGCTTCGAACTCGAAGCCTATCGCTCGCCGCGCCACATGCTGCGCTCCATGAGCGGCGCGGCGATGATGGGCGTCGGCGGCGCGTGCGCGCTCGGCTGCTCCATCGGTCAGGGCCTGACCGGCATGTCGACGCTTGCGTTTGCGTCGGTGATCGCGCTCGGCGGCATCGTGCTCGGCATCACCGCCGGCCTGCGCGGCCCGCTGAAAGCCCCGCCGATCGCATAACATCTACTGCGCGCTGATGCCCGCACGCCGCGCGACATCGGTCCAGCGCGCGACCTCCGATTTGAAGAACGTGTCGAACGCTTCGGGACTGCTTGCCGTCGGCTCGACGCCGACCGCCGCAATGCGCTGACGCGTGTCCGGCTGCTTCATCGCCTCGACCACCGCGTTGTTCAGCGTGGCGATCACCTCTTTCGGCGTCCCGGTGCGCACCAGAATGCCCTGCCAGGCCTGCACGTCGAGATCGCCGCCCAGCCCCATCTCGGCGATCGCCGGAATATCGGGCAGGACCGGCTCGCGCTTGCGGCTCATCGCGGCGAGAGCGCGCAGTTTTCCCTGCGCAACGAGATCGCGCATGGTAGTGGTCGGCGTAGCGACCAAGAGTTGCACCTGCTCCGCCACCAGCGCCTGCGTCGCCGGCGCGGCGCCGCGGAACGGCACATGGATCAGCTTGATGTCGGTCTGCCGCGCGAACAATTCAGCCGCCATGTGGCCCGCCGATCCCGCGCCCGCCGACGCGCAGGTGATCGTGTTCGGTGCCGCTTTCGCCGCCGCGATCACGTCGGCGACGCTCATGAAGCGCGAATGACCGGTGGTCACGATGAACAGCGGCACGGTCGCGATCTGCGAC
>JBQCFU010000167.1:0-6952 GCA_051958775.1 Pseudolabrys sp. | reverse complement strand
GGATATGTCATCACCCGGTTGATATCCGGCGCCATCGCGGTGAATTCATTCTCGTTTCCCGGTTTCTACATTTCCAGGGCGATCCGGCTGATGCCGGCCCTGATGGTCACGATCATCCTGACCATCCTCGGATCGCGATATCTGCTCGGTACCAATGACTACCAGGCCGCCGCCTGGTCTGGGTTGGCCGCAGCGCTGTCGGTTTCGAACATATGGTTCTGGCTCGACGCCGGATACTTCAGCGAATCGTCAGCTTTCACGCCACTTCTCCCTACCGGGTCGTTGGGCGTCGAAGAGCAGTTCTATCTCTTCTGGCCGATGATCTATTTCTACGTCATCAGGAATTTGGCGAACCAAAAGATAGTTGTGTTCTCCATCGCGTTTACCGGCGCGATGATATCGCTATTGGTCTCGCAGTCTTCGGCGGACACAACCTTCTATCTCAGTCCGTTCCGGTTCTATCAGTTCATGCTCGGCGCAGGCTTTGCGACGATGGCACGGGACCCGCGGTTCGCCGGGACGTTTCCGACACATGGCAGATTCCTGACATTGGTTCCTGTCGCAGCCCTGGCAGCAATGGCGCTGATGACTTACAACTCCGGCCCACAACAGATTTTCGTGCAGTTCCTGATCTCCTTGCTGGCAGCCGGCTCCTGCTTTGCCTTCGAGGCGATGGAGCGTGCGAACCAAACAAGCTTTCTGAGCACGCGGCTGGCGGTCGCGATCGGGTCGGGCTCCTATGCAATCTATCTGGCGCATTGGCCGCTGGTCGTGGGCAGCAAGGCCATCTGGGGCGAACAGCTCTCACTCGGAATCAAGATGCCGCTTTTTGGCGCGTCAATTCTGGCAGGGATCCTCCTGTCCGCCCTCGTCGAACGCCCGATCCGGTTGAGGGGCCGCAGCGATCCACGTCACGGCCTCAAGGGATTCGTCACAGCCGCTCTTGTGCTGGCCTGTCTGTGGGTCGGCTGGTCCTCGACGTCGCTGAGCAGCAACATCGCATCCGCAGGTCCGGTTGATCTCAAAGCGATGCATCGCGATTTCGACGCCGCGTTCAACACCACGCGGTGCGCGTTGGTCGTGTCCCGCGATCTCACGCGCGGCGAGGTTGCGCATTGCCTGGTTGAAGGCGATAGAAATATCATTGTCATCGGTGACAGCTTCGTCCCCGCGGTCGCAGTGGCCATGCATCTCGGCACTCACGCCAACGTCGTCGTGTTGAGCCGACCGGGCTGTCCACCTTATTTCGGAAACAGGCAGAAAACGCTCAAGGCTCTGAACAGACTTGAGGCGTGCCGGAACGCGGGCGAAGGCGCGTGGCCTCGGCTCCTGCACATCATCGAGACGCTTCATCATGTCGACGGTTTGCTCGTGGTCGGCAATTGGGCGGCGAAAGAATTCTCCCTGGACGCCCTTCAGGATAGTGTTGATTGTCTTGAACGAACGCATCTGACAGTCGGCCTTGTCGGCGTCACGCCGATTTTCAGCACATCGGTTCCGCGCCTGCACGAAACGGGAAAAATTAGCCCTGCGTCTGGCAGTCTGTCGTCATTTGTCGAATCCGATGTCGATCCTCATGGCCGCGATCACTTTCTCAGGGATGCGGTGCACGGAACGGTCAAATACATCGAGGTGATCGACACGGTCTGCGGACAGACCTGTGACGCCTACAATGGCGGAAAGATCATGTATTTCGACCGCGATCACATGTCGCTCGAAGGGGTCAGATACCTTTTAAGCCACGGCATTTACGACGCCATTATCGAAGCCGTCGAACAGAAGAGACCCACGACAGCATCGTCTGAATAATGTCGTCGGCTGCGTGCCTCACCGTCTCCGAGGTGCAGGAATCCGGGCATGGGGATGCGCGCCGGCGGATTTCTGCATCACAATCACAGACCCGCTTCGGGAGAACCCCGAGCCTGCTAGCGACACGCGCCAAGCCGACTCGGGGGTCCGCGGACAAGATTTCGCCCGCGAACGGCGAATTCAGCATCGAACCGATCAAAGCGCCTTTGGACGGCAGCCGGACAAAGGAGAAGCGGCTGACGACCGCATGAGTCTCAACAAAGATGTTTCCCCGCAAATTCGCTGATATAATTTTCGCGACCTAACCGGGGGATGAAGCAATGAAAGCGTTTTTGCTTGCATGCGCAGGTGCCGTGATTCTCGCCGTCGTGTCCGCTGGGGTCCTGAGCACGGTTCAGGAATCCGTTCAGCAAGCCTTCGTCACAACCGGCGTTCGTTTGTAAACGCATCTCGCTGGCGTTCTTCCTCAACGCCAGCGGCCGAGGTGTAATCTGTCAGGGCGTCCTTCCGACGCTGGGCGCCTTACTCGGCCGGCGTTGAAAGAGGCCGGTGCGGAGCCTCGCCCGTTTTGGTCTTCGTCAGTTCCTGCTGAAGCCAAAGGGAATGGTGTTCTTTCGCCCAGTTCACATCGACTGTGCCCTCACCCATCGCTACGAACGCACCTTCCATGCCGATCGTACCGATATAGATGTGTGCGAGCATGACGGCGATGAACAACACGGATACCGTCGCATGGACCATCTGAGCGGTCTGCATGCCGGCAATATCCGTCACGTAGAACGGGAACATCAGCACATAACCCGATACGGCAACTGCCGTACCGCCTATCACCACGATCCAGTAGACCGCTTTTTGACCAGCATTAAAGCGGTATGCGGGAGGATGGTCGTGTCCGACGATGCCGCCGCCGCGCTTCAGCCATTCCACATCGACCTTGTTGGGAATATTGCCGGCGATCCACATCAGGAAAATCAACACGACGCCGATCGTGAACGGGAAGCTCAAATAGTTGTGCGCATATTTGGCGCCTTCCGACCACGTCGTGAACGCCTCCGGGCCGATCAACGGCAACAGGAGCGGACGCCCGAACGTGATGTTCAGACCGGATATGGCGAGAATGATGAAGCACGTCGCCGTCATCCAATGGACGAAGCGCTCCGCTGCATTGAAGCGCACGATGGTTCGCCCCGATCGCCCGCTTTGCAGCTTGACCATGCCGCGCCAGAGATAGAACACCACCAACAGCGCCAACATGCCGAGGATCGCGATCCCGCCGATCCAGCGGAGCGTGACGCCGTGGAAATAGCGCCAGTCGCGGCCGGCCGGCTGCTCCAGGACACGGGAGCGCTGGTCCGGGATCGTGACACGTCCCTGGATGCGGTTGAGTTCCTGCAGCAGGTTTTGCTCGGTCACCGAGCTCGCCGTTGGGTTGACCTGGGATGGCTGCTGCGCCGCAGCCGGAACGAGCACTGCAAACATGAGTGCAAGAGCGAGCACACCGCCGCAGATGGCTCTGCCATATCGCGCCAACACATTCGACATGCCCATTCTCCCTAGTGTCTCTTCGGCCCCAAGAGCGCAAAGGCGTTCGAGCGCGCCACCGGCTCATCAAGAGGCAATCGTCTCACGATAAGCCGTCTGCCAGCCCCAGGCGCCAGATCCGTAGCCGCGCTTCGTGACGCGTTCCTTGTAGATTTTCGCGATCACCTCGCCGTCGCCGGCGAGAAGCGATTTGGTCGAGCACATCTCGGCGCAGAGCGGCAGTTTGCCTTCGGCGAGACGGTTGGCACCGTATTTCGCGTATTCTTCCTTGCTGCCGTCGGCTTCCGGACCACCGGCGCAGAACGTGCATTTGTCCATCTTCCCGCGGGAGCCGAAATTGCCGACCTTGGGATATTGCGGCGCGCCGAACGGGCAGGCGTAGAAGCAATAGCCACAGCCGATACACAAATCCTTGGAGTGCAGCACAACCGCATCGGCGGTCGTGTAGAAGCAGTTCACCGGACAGACCGCCGCACAAGGCGCGTCGGTGCAGTGCATGCACGCCATCGAGATCGACCGCTCACCCGGCTTGCCGTCGTTGATCGTCACGACGCGGCGGCGGTTGATACCCCACGGCACCTCGTGCTCGTTCTTGCAGGCTGTGACGCAGGCATTGCATTCAATGCAACGATCGGCGTCGCAAAGGAATTTCATACGGGCCATTGTCGTTGCTCCTTATGCCGCGGTGATCTGGCAAAGAGTCACTTTGGGCTCCTGCATGCCGGTCGCCGGGTCGTAGCCATAACTGGTGATCGTATTGGCGCTTTCGCCAAGCACGATCGGGTCCGTGCCCTTCGGATAGTTGCTGCGCATGTCGACGCCCTCGAACCAGCCGCCGAAGTGGAAGGGCATCCATGCGACGCCCTTGCCGACGCGCTCGGTGACAAGCGCCTTCATCCTGGCTTTCGAGCCGTTCTCCGCGCCGGTCACCCAGACCCAGCCGCCGTCCTTGATGCCACGGTCGGCAGCATCGGCAGGACTGATCTCGATGAACATGTCCTGCTGAAGTTCGGCGAGCCATGGATTGGTTCGCGTCTCCTCACCACCGCCTTCATATTCGACCAGACGGCCGGACGAGAGAATGAGGGGGAATTGCTTGGCGATGCCTTTGTCGACCGCAGCCTTCTGAACCGAGAAGCCGATATTCGGCAACCGGAACTGCTTGGCATCAGGAAGCGTCGGATATTTCGACACCAGATCGACACGCGGCGTGTAGATCGGCTCGCGGTGCACCGGGATCGGATCCGGCAAACCGAAGGCGTTCATGCGCGCTTTGCCATTGCCGTACGGAATACAGCCGCGCTTGAGCGCCACGCGCTGGATGCCGCCGGACAGATCAAGCGACCACGATACCGTGTCAGGGGCGGTGGGATTGACCTTGTTGATCACCGCCATTTCGGCCTCGGTCAGATCCGAGTCCCAGCCGAGTTTCTTCAGTACCGCCAGCGTGAACTCCGGATAGCCGTCCTTGATCTCGGAATCTTTCGAGAACGAGCCGTCGGCCAGCAGGCTGACCTTGCGGGTCGTGCCGTCCGGCAGCTTCTCTTCGCGTTCCAGACCGAAGCGGGGGCGGAACGTGCCGCCACCATCCATCGCCGCAAGGTTGGTGTTGTACAGCAGCGGCGTTCCGGGGTGGCGCACCTCCGGCGATCCCCAGCACGGCCATGGCAAGCCGTAATAGTCGCCGCCGATTTCCGGTAGATCTTTCGCAGCGCGCATCGTCACCAGGTCGAACTTGTCCTGGTTCTTCATATGCGCCTTGATCCGCTCCGGAGACTGACCGCAATAACCGGTGGACCAACTGCCGCGGTTGATTTCGCGGAGAATGTCTTCCGCCACCGGCAGACTGTTCTCGACTTTGATGTTCTTGAACATCTGATCGGCGAAGCCGAGCTTCTTCGCGATCAGATACATGACTTCGAGATCATCTTTCGATTCGAAGATCGGTTTGACGATTTGCTCGCCCCACTGCATCGAGCGGTTCGAGGCGACACGCGAGCCTTTGCATTCGAACTGGGTGGCGACCGGCAGAATATAGACGCCGTCCTTGCGGCCGGCCTGCACTGCCAGCGAAGCCCAGGTGGTCGGATGCGGATCGGCGATGACCAGCAGTTCGAGCGCTTTCAGACCCTTCACCGATTCCGGAATGCGCGTGATCGAGTTCGAGGCGTGCCCCTGGACAAAGACCGCCTTGACCTGATCCTTCTGGGCGACATCGCTCTTCGGTAGCAACACGGCATCAAACCACCGCGTCAGCGGAATGCCGGGCGTCTCCATGACCTTCTTGTCGTCGAAGCGACCGAGAAGATAGTTGTAATCCACCTCCCAGACTCGCGACCAATGCTTCCAGGCGCCTTCCGCAAGACCGTAGTAGAAGGGCAGCGTCACGATATCGAGGCCGACATCGGTCGCGCCCTGCACGTTATCGTGGCCGCGCAGAATATTCGCGCCGGTCCCGGTCTTGCCGACATTGCCGGTCATCAGCAAGGCGATACAGCTCGCCCGCACGTTCGCCGTTCCGACTGAGTGTTGGGTCTGACCCATGCACCAGATCAGCGTTGCCGGCTTCTCGGTGGCGAACATCTTGGCGATGCGTTCCATCTGCACGCCCGGCACGCCGGTCACGCGCTCGCATTCCTCCGGATTCCACTTCTCGACCTCCTTGCGCAGATCGTCGAAGCCGTAGACGCGCTGCCGGATGAATTCCTTGTCTTCCCATCCGTTCTTCAGGATGTGCCACATCATTCCGTAAAGCACCGGAATGTCGGTGCCGGGCCGGAAGCGCACATACTCGGTCGCATGGGCAGCGGTACGCGTCATACGCGGATCGAAGACAATGAAATTGCCTTTGTTCAACTCCTTCGATTCGAGCATGTGCTGCATGCCGACCGGATGTGCCTCGGCCGCGTTGCTGCCGATATAGACCAGCGTCTTCGCATTCCGCATATCGTTGATGCTGTTGGTCATCGCGCCGTAGCCCCAGGTATTGGCTACGCCGGTCACCGTGGTGGAATGGCAGATTCGCGCCTGGTGATCGGTGTTGTTGGTGCCCCAGAACGCACCGAGCTTGCGGAACAGATACGAGCCTTCGTTGGTCATCTTGGCCGAGCCGAGCCAATAGACCGAGTCGCTGCCCGACTTCTCGCGGATCTTCATCAAGCTGTCGCCGATCTCATTGACGGCAACATCCCATGACACGCGCGTCCACTGTCCGTTGACGAGCTTCATCGGGTAGCGCAAGCGGCGATCGCTGTGCACGAGTTCGCGCACCGACGCGCCTTTGGCACAATGCGAGCCGCGGTTGAACGGGCTGTCCCAGCTCGGCTCCTGGCCGATCCACACGCCGTTCAGCACTTCGGCCGTGACGGTGCAACCGACCGCACAGTGCGTGCAGATGCTCTTGCGAATGGTTGCGCCCGACGTCAGTGGACCCGCGGCTGCCGCCTCAGCCTTCCGAACACTGCCGAGCGGAAGCGCGCCGAGCGCGGCAAGACCGCCAGCGGCGATACCCGAGCGGCGCAAGAATGTACGGCGATCGACGCCGCCGGCCTGTTCAGGAAGTCCGACCGGCATTGCGCCACGACCCGCCGGTCGCGAAGAG
>JBQCFU010000166.1:0-7174 GCA_051958775.1 Pseudolabrys sp. | reverse complement strand
AGCAGCTCAAGGAAAAGCCGAAGGGCTATTTCCAAGCGATCGCCGACAGCATCAAGGGCGTCTCGGAAGAGACCACGACCGGCGTGCATCGTCTCTACGACATGCAGAAGGCCGGCACGCTGCTGTGGCCCGCGATCAACGTCAACGACTCGGTCACCAAGTCGAAGTTCGACACTCTCTATGGTTGCCGTGAGTCGCTGGTGGACGGCATCCGCCGCGGCACCGACGTCATGATGTCCGGCAAGGTGGCGATGGTCGCTGGCTTCGGCGACGTCGGCAAGGGTTCGGCCGCTTCGCTGCGTCAGGCCGGCTGCCGCGTGATGGTCTCCGAAGTCGATCCGATCTGCGCGCTGCAGGCGGCGATGGAAGGCTATCAGGTGGTGACCATGGAAGATGCGGCGCCGATCGCCGACATCTTCGTCACCGCCACCGGCAATAAGGACATCATCACGATCGAGCACATGCGCGCGATGAAGGATCGCGCCATCGTCTGCAACATCGGCCACTTCGACAACGAGATCCAGATCGCGTCGTTGAAGAACCTGAAGTGGACCAACATCAAGCCGCAGGTCGACGAGATCGCGTTCCCGGACGGCCACCGCATCATCATGCTGTCGGAAGGCCGCCTGGTGAACCTCGGCAACGCCATGGGCCATCCGTCGTTCGTGATGTCGGCGTCGTTCACCAACCAGACGCTGGCGCAGATCGAGCTCTACGCCAACAACAAGAACGGCAAGTACAAGAAGGAAGTCTATGTGCTGCCGAAGTCGCTCGACGAGAAGGTCGCGCGGCTGCATCTCGCCAAGATCGGCGTGAAGCTCACCGAGTTGCGCAAGGATCAGGCCGACTATATCGGCGTGAAGCAGGAAGGCCCGTACAAGGCCGACCACTACCGCTACTGAGTTCGCCTCACGCGGCGTGACAAACGGCCGGGCCAATGCCCGGCCGTTTTGTTATTGTGGGATCGAAATTTATGTCGCGCCGTTGAAGCAATCGTGTCTCCCGGCATGCCCGCAGTTATTTCGGGCATCCACGACTTGCTTTCTTGTTCGTGGGGCCAAAGACGTGGATGGCCGGGACACCAGCGCGTTCACGCGCGTCTTCGACACGCTATGTCCGGCCATGACGTGGCGACAGTGAAGACCGCCCCTCACCCGGCTCGCACTTTACGCTCTCCACCCTTCCCGCTTCGCAGGGCGAGGGGAAGAGAAGCGCCTCGCCTCTCCTGCCTACGCCGACTTCCACGTGTCGGCGTGCGCCTTCGGCCGCGCCTTGCGCTTGAGCTCAGTGAGTTCCTCGCGGTCACGGCGGCTGTTGCGCAGGATCTGTTCCTTGCCGGCGAGATACTGCGGCGGACAGAAGATATCCGCGGCGCCGTACCAGCCGGCCGCCTGCATGGTGAAGCCCGGATCGACCAGATGCGGCCGCGCCAGCGCGACCAGATCCGCACGCCCCGCGGCGACAATGGTGTTCACCTGATCCGCGGTGGTGATGGCGCCGACGCACATGGTGGCGATGTCGCCTTCGTTGCGGATCTGGTCGGAGAACGGCGTCTGGAACATGCGGCCGAACACCGGCGCGGAATCCGCCGTGGTCTGGCCGGTCGATACGTCGATCAGGTCGCAGCCCGCCGCCTTGAACATGTCGGCGATCTCGACCGACTCCTCGCCGGTGACGCCGCCGCTCTGCCAGTCGGTGGCGGAGATACGCACCGACATCGGCTTGTGCTTCGGCCACACCGCGCGCATCGCCTTGACCACTTCCAGCGGGAAGCGCATGCGGTTCTCCAGCGAGCCGCCGTATTCATCCTTGCGCTGGTTCGTCAGCGGCGAGACAAAGCTCGCCAGGAGATAGCCGTGCGCCGCGTGCATCTCGACCATGTCGAAGCCGGCGCGCTCGGCCCGCTTCGTCGCCGCGACGAAATCGTCGCGCACCTTGTCCATGTCGGCGCGCGTCGCCTCGCGCGGTACCTGGCTATTCGGGTAGTATGGAATCGGCGACGCCGAGAGGATCGGCCAAGCGCCGTGCTCCAGCGGTTCGTCGATGCCTTCCCACATCAGCTTGGTCGCGGCCTTGCGCCCGGCATGGCCGAGCTGCAGGCAGAATTTCGAACCGGAATGGGCGTGCACGTAATCGACGATGCGCTTCCACGCCGCTTCGTGCTCGTCGTTGTACATGCCGGCACAGCCGAGCGTGATCCGCCCTTCTTCCGACACGTCGGTCATTTCCGTGAACACAAGACCCGCGCCGCCCGTCGCGCGCGCGCCGTAATGCACCAGATGCCAGTCGTTCGGCAGGCCGTCCTTGGCCGAATACTGGCACATCGGCGAGACGACGACGCGGTTGGCGACATGCATGTCGCGCAGCTTGAACGGCTGGAACATCGGCGCGGCTGGCACGGCATTGCCGTTGGTGTAGCCTTTGTCGCGCACTTCCTCCGACACGAGCCGATCGACAGCGGCGACGAATTCCGGCGCGCGCAGCGCGAGATTGTCGTAGGTGATAGCCTTGGAACGCGTCATCAGGCCGAACGCGAAGCGCGTCGGTTCCATATCCCAGAACCGCTTGACGTGCTCGAACCAGACGAGCGACACGTCGGCGGAGTGCTGGGTCTTTTCCACCTCCTCGCGGCGATGGCTTTCGTAATGCGCGAGCGCCGCCTTGACGTCGTTGCCGCCGGTGGCGCGGAACGCTTCATACAGGCCGACCGCGTCTTCCATGGCAAGCTTGGTGCCCGAGCCGATGGAGAAATGCGCCGTCGCCTTGGCGTCGCCGACGATCACGGTATTGCCGTGAGTCCACTTCTCGCAGCGGATCGCGGGGAAGTTGCGCCACATCGAGCGGTTGATGATCAGTTTGTGGCCGTCGAGCTCCTTGGCGAACAGCTTCTCCATATAGGTCGCGGTAGTCTGCTCGTCGGCGCCTTCGAGACCGGCCTTGGCGAAGGTCTCGGGATCGGTTTCGAAGATCCAGGTGGAGCGGCCCGGCTCGTACTGGTAGGCGTGGACGATGAAGATGCCGTGCTCGGTTTCCTTGAAATGGAAGGTAAAGCTGTCGAGCGGCTTGGTCGAACCCATCCAGCAGACCTTGTTGGGCCGCAGATCAACCGACGGCTTGAAGATGTCGGCATAGGTCTCGCGCACGCGCGAATTGATGCCGTCGGAGGCGATGACCAGATCGGCGTCACGGCGCAGCGCCTCGAGATCGGTCACTTCGGTCTGGAATTTGGTTTCGACGCCGAGCGCCTGCGCGCGGGCGGTAAGCAGTTGCAGCAGCGTGACGCGGGCGCAGCCGCAGAAGCCGTTGCCGCCGATGCGGAAGGTCGAGCCCTTGAAGTGGATCTCGATGTCGTCCCAGTAGGCGAAATTGTCGGTGATCGCCCGATAGCTGTCGGTGTCGTATTTCGCGAAGGTGTCGAGCGTCTGGTCGGAAAACACCACGCCGAAACCGAACGTGTCGTCGGGCCGGTTGCGCTCGAACACGGTGATCTGGTGCTGCGGCCACGCCTTTTTCAACAGGATGGACGCATAGAGGCCGGCCGGGCCGCCACCGATGACATGGATTTTCATATGTTCCGCTCGCGCTTGTCTTTAGGGAACCGAGGCCCAGAGGGCGTGCCCTGAGGATTGAAACAGGCTTGGTCGGGTCAGGCAATTATTTTAAGCTTAAAGTATCTTGACCACAAGCTTGCCGGGGCTAATTTCAAGCTTAAAATATTTCCCGGCCCGCGCCGCAACGGCGGCCGATTGAGAGGCGAGAGACAATGACCCGGCTCGAGGGACGGCATGCCCTGGTGACAGGCGGCAGCCGCGGCATTGGCCGGGCGATTGCTGCGGCCCTGACCCGTGCCGGCGCGACCGTTACCGTCACGGCCCGTCAGGCCGACGCCCTGAAGGACACCGTGGCGGCGGGCGACGCGGCGCACTGGTTCGCCGCCGACGCCACCGACCCCCAAGCCGTCGCCGATGGCGCCGCCGCAGCGGCAAAGCAGCACGGGCCGATCGACATCCTGGTGGCGAACGCCGGCGGCGCCGAGAGCGTGCCGTTCCGCAAGGCCGACGCCGCACATTTCCGCCGCATGATCGATCTCAACCTGATGAGCGTCGTGCACGCGATTCACGCGGTGATTGATGGCATGACGGAGCACAAGTCTGGCCGCGTCATCGCCGTCGCCTCGACCGCGGGACTGAAGGGCTATCCGGCGATCTCCGGCTACACGGCGGCAAAGCACGGCGTGATCGGCCTCGTGCGCTCGCTGGCGCTGGAGACGGCGCGGCACGGCATCACCGTCAACGCCATCTGCCCGAGCTACACCGAAACCGAGATGATCCACGAGGACATCGCCCGCGCCGCCGAGAAATCCGGCAAGCCGGCTGACGACATCCTCCAGGGCATGGTGCGCAGCCTTCCCATCGGCCGGCTGATCAAGCCCGCCGAGGTTGCCGCGTCCGTGCTGTTCCTGTGTTCGGCGGAAGCCGCCGCCATCACCGGCACCACGCTCGCGGTTGCCGGCGGAGAAGTGTGATGCCGGAACTCGTCACTCCAGAACGGACGATGCCGCTCGATGCCGAGACCAAGGTCGCGGAACGACCCGGCGACCATGAAACCGAACTGCGGCTGTGGCTGCGGCTCCTCACCTGCACCACTTTGATCGAAGGCGAAATCCGCCGCCGCCTGCGCGAGAGTTTCGACGTGACGCTGCCGCGCTTCGATCTGATGGCGCAGCTCGACAAGTCGGTGAACGGCATGACGCTCGGCGAGCTATCGCAGCGGATGATGGTGTCGAACGGCAACGTCACCGGCCTCGTTGAGCGGCTGCAGGCGCAGGGGCTGATCGAACGCCGTCCGGCGCCGAATGATCGCCGCGCGCAACTGGTCAACCTCACCGCCGAAGGGCGCAAGACCTTCCGCGCCATGGCGCGCACCCACGAAAACTGGATCGCTGATCTGTTCGCCGGCATGTCGCCGGAGGAAGCGGAGACGCTGATGCAAATCCTTGGACGCGCCAAAGCGTCCGTCCGTAAATCCATCGCCGGAGCGTCCTGATGCGTGTTGCCAATCCCGTCACTCTGCCGCTCGCCGACTACAAGGCGCAGCATGTCCGCTTCGAAGTTTCCGGCAAGGTGGCGACGCTGACGCTGAACCGGCCGGACCGCAAGAATCCGCTGACTTTCGAAAGCTACGCCGAGATCGCCGACATCTTCCGCGCGGCGAACCGCGACAAGCAGGTGAAAGTGTTCGTCATCTCCGGCGCCGGCGGCAATTTCTGCTCCGGGGGCGACGTGTTCGAGATCATCAAGCCGCTGGTCGAGGACAGGGACACGGACGGCCTGCTCGACTTCACCCGCATGACCGGCGAAGCGGTGAAGGCGATGCGCGCCGCGCCGCAGCCGATCATCGCCGCGGTTGACGGCATCGCCGCCGGCGCCGGCGCGATCCTCGCCATGGCGTCCGATATCCGCATCGGCACGCCCGCCGCGAAAGTGTTCTTCCTGTTCAACCGGGTCGGCCTCGCCGGCTGCGACATGGGCGCGTGCGCGATCCTGCCGCGCATCATCGGCCAGGGCCGCGCCGCCGAACTGCTCTACACCGGTCGCGGCCTCGGCGCCGAGGAAGGCGAGCGCGTCGGCTTCTTCAATCGCCTGGTCGAGCCGGACAAACTCGCCAGCGTCGCCGCCGACTTCGCCGCCGATCTCGCCAGCGGGCCGACCTTCGCGAATTCCATGACCAAGCGCATGCTGGAGATGGAATGGGCCATGTCGGTCGAGCAGTCGATCGAGGCGGAAGCCGTCGCCCAGGCGTTGTGCATGGAAACGGACGACTTCGCCCGCGCCTATCGCGCCTTCGCCGCCAAGCAGAAGCCGGTGTTCGAGGGGAATTGAGATGTTTGTCAGCACCTCTCGCTTCCTTCACCTCTCCCGTGGGGAGAGGTCGGCGCGCCACCAGCGCGTTCACGCGCGTCTTCAACGCGCTATGGCGCGCCGGGTGAGGGGTTACGACCCCGATGGGGCACCAAGCCCCCTCACGCCGACCCCCTCCCCGCTGGGGAGAGGGAGACGCGGCCGCGTGGTTGGGAGCGCGATGCGATGAGCCTGCTCTCGGAAACGCTCACCTGGCCGTTCTTCACCGACACGCATCGCGACTTCGCGGCGCGGCTGTCGCGCTGGGCGGAAGCGACCTTGCCCGGCCTGCCCCATGACGACGTCGACGAAGCCTGCCGCGCGCGCGTGGCCGCGCTCGGCCGCGCCGGTTTCCTCGACGCGGTGGTGCCGGCCGCCTATGGCGGGCGCAATCAGACGCTCGACGTGCGCACGCTGTGCCTCGCGCGCGAGATCCTCGGCTTCCATGACGGGCTCGCCGACTTCGCCTTTGCCATGCAGGGTCTCGGCACCGGCTCGATCACCGTGTTCGGCTCCGACGAGCTGAAGCAGCGCTATCTCCCCGCCGTGCGCGAGGGCAAGAAGATCGCTGCCTTCGCGCTGTCCGAGCCGGAGGCCGGCTCCGACGTCGCGGCGATGGCGACGACGGCGACGCCGGACGGCAACACCCATGTCCGCATCAACGGCAGCAAGACCTGGATCTCCAACGGCGGCATCGCCGATTTCTATGTGCTGTTCGCGCGCTCCGGCGAGGCGCCCGGCGCCAAGGGGCTTTCGGCTTACGTGGTCGATGCCGACACGCCCGGCCTGACGATCGCCGAACGCATCGACGTGATCGCGCCGCATCCGCTGGCGACGCTCAACTTCGACAATGTCCGCATCCCGGCGGCGAACCGGCTCGGCAAGGGTGGCGAAGGCTTCAAGGTGGCGATGGCGACCCTCGACATCTTCCGTTCGACGGTCGGCGCCGCCGCGCTCGGCTTCGCTCGCCGCGCGCTCACCGACATGCTGACGCGCGCCAACAACCGCAAACTGTTCGGCGCGCCGCTCGGCGATCTGCAGATGACGCAGGCGGCGATCGCCGACAGCGAGACGGAAGTCGATGCCTCGGCGCTGCTGGTCTATCGCGCCGCCTGGACCAAGGACATTGGCCCTACAGGTTCGGGCGCGCCGCGCGTCACCCGCGAAGCCGCCATCGCCAAGATGTTCGCCACTGAAGCGGCGCAGCGCGTGATCGACCGCGCGGTGCAGCTCTATGGCGGCCTCGGCGTCACCAAGGGCGTCAAGGTCGAAGA
>JBQCFU010000165.1:0-6906 GCA_051958775.1 Pseudolabrys sp. | reverse complement strand
GACCCTCCCCCTCCAGGGGAGGGTCAAGAAGCCTAATCGTCCGCCGCCACCGGCACCTTCGGCGTGTCGAGCGCCGCGAAGTGGCCGCGCAGTTGCAGCCACCACAGCAGGATGAGCGACGGGATCGCGGCCAGCGCCGTGATGACGAAGAACGTCACCCAGCCCCAGTCCTCGGCGATGAAACCGCCGCCGGAGGCGAGCGTGGTGCGGCCGACCGCGGCGAGCGCGGTGAGCAGCGCGTATTGCGTCGCCGTGTGGGCGCGGTTGCCGCACAAGGCCGACAGATAAGCGACGAAGATCACGGTGCCGATGGCGCCGGTGAAGTTCTCGACGATGATCGTCAGCGTCAGTGCCGGCACATTGGGGCCGACCCAGGCGAGCCAGCAGAACACGAGGTTCGAGCCCATCTGCAGGAACGCGCCGATCCACAGGCTGGTGGACAACGGCAGCGCACGGGCGATCAGGCCGCCGGCAAAGCCGCCGATCAGCGCGGCGGCGAGGCCAACGCCTTTCACCACCGCGGCATAGGTGGCCTTGTCGAAGCCGATGCTGATGACGAAGGGCGCTGTCAGCGCACCGGCGAAGGCATCGCAGAATTTGTAGAGGACGACGAACAGCAGGATCGCGATCGCCGCATCGCGGGCGAGGAATTCGCCGAACGCACCGGTCGCGGTGGTGACGATGCGCTGCAGCGGATTGCCGTGCGGCGCCGGCTGTTCGGGCGCTGGCGGTTCGGTGGCCAGCAGCGTCGCGATGATGCCGACGATCATCGTCGCTGCCGCACCGACATAACCCCACATCCAGACGCTGCTGCGCGCGACGCCCGTGCTTTCCAACCACGCCACCAGCACCAGCACACCGGCGCCGGAGACCAGCATGCCAATGCGATAGGCCGCGACGTAGCCGGCCATGCCGGCGGCCTGTTCGTCGGTGCGCAGGCTCTCGACGCGGAAGGCGTCGATGACGATGTCCTGGGTCGCCGAGGCAATGGCGACCAGCACAGCGCCGAAGGTGACGAGACCGATGGCGCGGCTCGGATCCTGTACGGCGAGGATCAGGATCGCGACGACCAGCAGCAATTGCGAGAACAGCAGCCAGCCGCGGCGGCGGCCGAGCAGCCGCGACAGCACCGGAATGTCGAGCGCATCGATCAGCGGCGCCCAGATGAACTTGAACGTGTAGGGCAGGCCGACCAGCGAAAACAGGCCGATGGTGCCGAGGTCGACGCCGCGCTCGACCAGCCAGACCGATAAGGTGGAGCCGGACAGCGCGAGCGGCAGGCCGGAGGCGAATCCGAGCAGCAGGACGATCAGCACCCGCGGCTTCACATAGACTGCGACCGCATCGAGCCAGCTTGTCTTGGCCGTTTTGGCGGTCGTCGACGGTGCGCTCACAGGCGTTCTCCGGTCAGGCGCGGGTCTCCGCACGGCATAGCGAAGCCGGGTTAAGAACTCGCTCTCGGGCTTTGGTCACGCTGGATGTCACTCGGCCGCGCTCAGCTTGCGCGCCAGCGGCGAGGGGATCACGTCGGCCGGTGGCGCATCGTCGAAATCCAGCCCCTCGATCCGTGTGGCGCGTTTCTCGATCCGTCCGGCGGAGGTGAGAATGTCATCGATGTCTTTCCCGGTCTGGCCGAAATGTTGCTGCAGCTTGCGCACGCGCTCGCCGAGCAGCCGCACGTCCTTCATCATGTTGCCGACTTCGGTGCGGATCTGCTCCGCCGCCTCGCGCATCTGTGCGTCCTTGCGGATCTGCTTGATCACCTGGATCGCCATCACCATCAGGGTCGGCGAGACGATCACCACGCGCGCGCGCTGTGCCCGCTGCACCACGTCGTCGAACCGTTCGTGCAGTTCGGCATAGACGGACTCCGACGGAATGAACATCAGCGCGATGTCCTGCGTCTCGCCCGGCAGCAGATATTTGCCGGCGATATCGCTCACATGCTTGTTGATGTCCTGACGCACACGCTGCATCGCCTGCTTGCGATCATCTTCGGTGGCGGCGCCGCGCAGGCTGTTCACGGCTTCGAGCGGGAATTTCGCGTCGATGATCAGCGGCCCGGCGTCCGGCAGGAACACGGCACAATCCGGCCGCGTGTTGTTCGACAGGGTGTGCTGGAACGCATAGGCGCCCTTCGGCAGCACGTCGGCGATGATCGCCTCGAGCTGCGCCTGACCGAAGGCGCCGCGCGACTGCTTGTTGGAGAGCACGTTCTGGAGCGAGGAGACCTGCTGGGCGAGATCGGGGATGGTCTTCTGCGACAGGTCGTCGATTGTCTTCTGCGCGGTGTCGATGACCGCCAGCCGCTCGTTGAGCTTCTGCAGGTTCTCGACAGTGTTCTTGGTCGTGGTCTGGATCGACTGGCCGAGATTCAGCGTGACAGCGTCGAGCCGCTCGTTCACGGAGCGGGCGAGTTCCGCCTGCCGCGCCGACAGCGCTTCCTGCATCGCATGCAATCGGCCGGCAGCCTCTGCCTGGAGGCGGTGGATGTCGCCGATGCGCAGGTCGATCTCCTCGGCGCGGAGCGCCTGCGAGATCGCCTCGACGCCGCGGCGCTTGCCGGCCCGCGCCACCAGTACGGCGATCACCGTCAGCACGATCAGCACCAGCACGAACCCGGCGGTGAGCAGGGCGGCGAGGGTGATCGGCGTGTCGCCGAGGAGGAAGACGGGATCGGTCATTGTGCCAGCCATGGAAGCAGTCATGAGACGCTTTTACCGCGATTCGGACAGATGGAACAAAAAGGGAACATTAGCCTATCGCTGAGCCTGTCTCAAGTCCGGCATCGCCGCGCGCAAGGTTCAGATTGACCGTTCCGGGCCAAGTCCTTACATCGCCGCGCATGGCCATTCGCGACATTCTCTCCATTCCCGACAAGAAGCTCCGCCTCGTCTCCGAACCGGTGAAGGCGTTCGACGGCGATTTGAAGACGCTGCTCGAGGACATGTTCGAGACCATGTACGAGGCGCCGGGCATCGGCCTCGCCGCGATCCAGATCGGCGTGCCGCTGCGCGTCATCACCATGGACCTCGCGAAGAAGGACGATCCGAAGGATCCGCAGGTCTTCATCAACGCCGAGATTGTGTGGAGTTCCGAGGAGAAGGGCACCTACGAGGAAGGCTGTCTGTCGATCCCGGAATATTACGAGGAGGTCGAGCGGCCAGCCGCGGTGAAGGTCAGATATTTCGATCGCAACGGCAAGCCGCAGGAAGTCGAGGCCACAGGCCTGCTCGCGACGTGCCTGCAGCATGAGATCGACCACACCAACGGCGTGCTGTTCATCGACCATATCTCCAAGCTCAAGCGCGACCGGGTGATGAAGAAGTTCACCAAGGCGGCGAAGCGCGACGGCCATCCGCATCCGGCGCGGGAGAAGAAGGCGAACGTCGTCTGATGCGCCTCATCTTCATGGGGACGCCGGACTTCGCGGTTCCAACCTTGATGGAGATCGCCGGCCGCGGCCATGAGGTCGTGGCGGTCTATACCCGCGCGCCGAAGCCCAAGGGCCGCGGCATGGATATGCAGGAAACGCCGGTCGCGCGCGCCGCGCATGCGCTCGGCATTCCCGTCTATACGCCGGTGACGCTGAAGAGCGAGGAAGCGCAATCGGCCTTCCAGACGCTGGTACGTGAGCAGGAGGTCGATGCGGCCGTGGTCGTCGCCTACGGCATGATCCTGCCGAAGGCGGTGCTCGATGCGCCACCGCTCGGCTGCTTCAATGTGCATGCTTCGCTGCTGCCGCGCTGGCGCGGCGCCGCGCCGATCCATCGCGCAGTGATCGCGGGTGACACCGAAACCGGCGTCACCATCATGAAGATGGATGAAGGGCTCGACACCGGCGACATGGTGCTGATCGATCGCCTGCCGATCGATGCCGACGCAACCACCGGCCAGTTGCACGATGCGCTGGCGCGGCTCGGCGCCGACCTGATGGTGCGTGCGCTGGCGGCGCTGGAGCGCGGCTCGCTGACCGCGACGCCGCAGCCGGCCGAGGGCGTCACCTATGCGGCGAAGCTCACCAATGCCGAAACGCGGATCGACTGGGCGAAGCCGGCGCGCGCGGTGCACGATCATATCCGTGGCCTCTCGCCGTTTCCCGGCGCGTGGTTCGATCTCGATGGCGTGCGGGTGAAGGTGCTGCGCTCGTCGCGTGCCGATGGCAACGGCGTGCCCGGCGCGGTGATCGACGATAAATTGACGATCGCCTGCGGCGACGGTGCCGTGCGGCTTCTCAACGTCCAGCGCGCCGGCAAGCAGCCGATGAACGCCGAGGATTTCCTGCGCGGCAACGCGGTGTCGGCCGGTGCGCGGCTCTCATGACGCCGAACGATGTGGTCATCCGGCCCGAGCAGCACGGTGATCATGCCGGGATTGCGGCGCTCCTGACAGCAGCCTTTAACGGCACCGTCGAGGCCGATCTGGTCGCGCGGTTGCGCGACGACGACGATATCGTGCTCGCGCTGGTCTCCATCACGACCGACGGCGGAATTGTCGGTTATGTCGCCTGTCCGCGTCTGCAATTGGAGCGAGGCGGCCACAGCATTCCGGTTGCCGGCGTGGCGCCGCTTGCGGTTGCTCCCGCACGGCAACGCAGCGGGATCGGCGGCGCACTGATGGCCACGGGCCTCGAACGGCTGCGGCAGCAGGGAGAAGCGCTGGTGTTCGTGCTCGGCGATCCCGCTTATTATTCGCGCTTCCGATTTGATCTGGCGGCAGCCGAGCCGTTTGCGAGCGACTATGCGGGGCCTCACTTCATGGCACTGGCTCTGCGGCCGGACGCGCCCACAAACGGACGCCTGATCTATCCGCGCGCGTTCTCCGATTTGGGCTGACCGATGCCGCGCTACAAGCTCACCATCGAGTATCACGGCGCGCCGTTCCTCGGCTGGCAGATCCAGGCCGAGGGTCTTACCGTACAAGGCGCGCTCACCGAGGCGGTGTCGGCGTTGACCGGCGAGAAGGCATCGGTGAACGGTGCCGGCCGCACCGACGCCGGCGTGCATGCGCGTGCGCAGGTGGCGCATATCGATCTCGGCAAGGAATGGCGGACGGATGTGCTGCGCGACGGGCTCACCGCGAAGCTGCGCCCGCATCCGGTTGCAGTGCTCGCCGCCGAAGCGGTGCCCGACGATTTCGATGCACGGTTCTCGGCGGTGAAGCGGCATTATCTCTATCGCATTATCACGCGGCGTCCGGACCTGACCTTGGAAGCAGGACTTGCGTGGCGCTGGCCGCGCTGGCTCGATGAAAGCGCGATGCACACCGCCGCGCAGGAACTGATCGGCAAACACGACTTCACCACGTTCCGCAGCACCGAATGTCAGGCGAAATCGCCGGTGAAGACATTGGATCGCCTCGATGTGCGTCGCGAAGGCGATAACATCCTCATCGAAGCGTCGGCACGATCGTTTTTGCATAATCAAGTGCGCTCGATGGTCGGCTCGCTGTTATGGGTGGGGGATGGGCGGTGGACTGCCACGGATATCCGTGCGGCGCTTGAGGCGCGGGACCGCACCGCCTGCGGTCCGGTGGCGCCGCCGGATGGGCTCTCCCTGATGCGCGTCGACTATTGATGAGGCCGCCTCGTCCTTCGAGGCTCGCTTCGCTCGCACCTCAGGATGAGGCGGTTTATGCGAAGTAATCGTCGAGTATCTTGCGGTAGATTTTCGTCAGCGCGGTGAGGTCGGCGACCGGCACGCCCTCGTCGGTATGGTGCATGGTCTGGCCGACCAGGCCGAATACCACCACCTGGAAATAATCATGGATGAAGCGCGCGACCGACGTGCCGCCGGTGGTCGACAGTTCCGGGCGGCGGCCGGTGACGGCCTCGACCGCGTTGACCACCACATCGGTGAACGGTCCCGGCGCGGTGAGGAACACCGCGGCGTTCGACGGCTCGAACTCGAACCGGAACTTGATCGTGCCGCCCGCCGCCTTCTCGGCACGCTGCTGCAGCAGGGCCTTCAGCGAATCGAGCGTGTGGCAGTCGTTGAAACGGATGTTGAAGCGCGCCCGCGCCTCGCCGGGAATCAGATTGACGGTCTTGTTGCCGACGTCGACCGAGGTGAATTCCAGGTTGGACGGCTGGAAATGCGCGCTGCACGTATCGAGCGGCTCGGCGTTCATGGCGGCGAGGATGGTGACGAGGCCGCGCACCGGATTGTCGGCGCGATGCGGATAGGCGACGTGGCCCTGCCTGCCGGTGACGATCAGCGTGCCGTTGAGCGAACCGCGGCGGCCGATCTTGATGGTGTCGCCTAGCGTCTCCTGGTTGCTCGGCTCGCCGAGCACGCAGTGATCGAATTTCTCGCCGCGCTCATTCACCCAGTCGAGCAGCTTCGGCGTGCCGTTGATGGCGACGCTCTCTTCGTCGCCGGTGATCAGGAACGAAATCGAGCCGGTGCCGTCGGCGCGTGCCGAACGACTTAACTTGCCGCCATGCGCCGCGAGATAATCGAGCACCGCGGCGACCTTGCAGGCGATGCCGCCTTTCATGTCGACAGCGCCGCGACCGAACAATTCGCCGCCGGCGACGTCGCCGCCGAACGGCGGATGCGACCAGCCGGTCTCGTCGCCGGCCGGCACCACGTCGGTATGGCCGGCGAACATCAGATGCGGGCCTTGCGTGCCGATCCGGGCATAGAAGTTCTCCACGTCGGGCGTGCCCGGCGTCGAGAATGTCATGCGATGCACGGTGAAGCCGGCGCCGCCGAGCACACGCTCGAGATAGGCGAGCGCGCCACCCTCCGCCGGCGTCACCGACGGACAGCGGATCAGATCGGCGGTGATCGCGACGGGATCGGCAGCCATGGTCGTTGGATCAATCCCGCAGCAGCTCGTTGATCGAAGTCTTCGAGCGCGTGCGCTCGTCGACGCGCTTGACGATCACGGCGCAATAGAGGT
>JBQCFU010000164.1:0-2959 GCA_051958775.1 Pseudolabrys sp. | reverse complement strand
GACAAGCAGGGCATCCTCAACACCGGCATGCCCATCTGGTGCGCCGGCGTGGCGGCGCCCGCCTCGGTGAACCAGCTCACCTTCGTCGGCTGGAACGAACCCGTCGCCTGCGGCGGCTGCGCGATCTTCCCCGGCGACGTGATCGTCGCCGACGACGACGGCGTGGTGGTGATCCCGAAGGATCTGGTCGAGTTCTGCGCGGCTGAAGGCGAGGAGCACGAACTGCTCGAAACCTGGCTGGTGCAGGAAGTCGAGAAGGGCGCCAAGCTGCCCGGTCTCTATCCGCCGAACGAAGAGAACAAGCAGCGTTACGAGGCCTGGAAGAAGCAGCGCTGAGAACGGATCGGGGCACGCGATGTTCTTCGTATTGTCGAAGACGGTGGCGTTCCTGGCTCTGCCTTCGAACATTGTGCTCATCGTCGGCGTCGTCGGGCTGATCCTGCTGCTGACGCGCTATCGCCGATCGGCTCACCGGCTGCTGGCAACGGCTGTCCTGCTGCTCGTGCTGTGCGGTGTCTTCCCGCTCGGCGCGTGGCTGAGCGCGACGCTCGAACACCGCTTTCCGCCCTTCGACATGTCCGGCCCCGCGCCGGACGGGATCATCGTTCTCGGCGGCGGTATCGATCCCGATGCGTCGGCCGCGCTCGGCGAGCCGGTGGTCGGCATGGCCTTCCAGCGGCTGATGACGGGGCAGCGTCTGGCGGCGGCTTACCCTTCGGCGCGCGTCATCTATAGCGGCGGCAACGGCGGCCTCCTGCCCGGCGAGGGCCGCGAGGCCGACGTCGCGCGCACGGTGCTGCAGCAGCTCGGCGTCCCGGCGGAGCGCATCACCCTCGAACGGGAGTCCCGCAACACCGCGGAGAACGCCGCCTTCACCCAGGCGCTGATCCATGCCAAGCCCGGCGAGCGCTGGCTGCTGGTGACGTCGCCGCAGCATATGCCGCGGGCGATGGGCTGCTTCCGTCATGCCGGCATCCCGGTGGTGGCGGTGCCGTCGGGGCGGCGCGATCCGTGGCTGTCGCGCTGGCCGCTGCGCTCGCTCAGCGCCGAACTCGCCCGGCTCGACGACGCGGTGCATGAATGGCTGGGCCTGATCGTCTACCGGCTGACCGGACGGACCGATGCGCTGTTTCCCGGTCCCGACGAAAGCCCGCCAAACCGGCCTTAAGGCATTATTGGAACTTTGCTGCGACGATTTAGGATGGCTCGAACGATTCGTGTTGCGGGTCGCGTTCGCGTCCACGGCACCGTTGCCATCAACGCCCATTGCCTTTGGGGAATCGATTATGTCCATCGACCATTCCGTCGACAGCGCCGCGCGTCGCTCCGCCTTGCTTGCCCGTTATTCGGCTGAGGCGAGAGAGCGTCGTGATCCGTTCAGCGCGCCGCGTGGCGAGACCGTTCTGACCATCATCGCCACCGTTGCCGCGGTGGCGATCGTCGCCGGCGTCGCCGTGCTGATGACGATGGCCTAATTGGCCGGCGGCGTGGCGCCCGTGTCCGGGTCGGTATCGAAGGCCCGCCGCGATTCCGAATAGAACTGGCGCCTGTACATCACGACGACGATCGCCGTGGTGGTGAGCGCCAGCGGGATCGGCCCGAGGAACCAGCCGAGATAGCCGAGCGCGAAGAAGAAGGCGCGCTGGCCGCGGTTGAAGTGCCGCCCGGCATCGGCGCAGATATGCGCGGTGCGATGCGCCAGCGCGCGCGCATCCGGTGTATCCTTTTCCTCGACCGGCGGCGCCGCGCCGATCAGGATCGCCACATAGTTGTAGAGCCGGTACGACCAGCCGAACTTGAAGAACGCGTAGACGAAGATGATGGCGAGCCCCATCATCTTTGCTTCCCACAGCACGCGGGTCGGCGGGCTGGAAAACGGCAGCACCGATACCACCGTCAGGATCTCTTCGGCCGAGCGCAGCAGCGTCAGCGTGCCGCCGACGGCGATCAGCGAGGTCGAGGCGAAGAACGCCGCGCCGTTCTGCAGCGATGCGGTCACCTGGCCGTCGACCATGCGCATGTTGCGGCCGAGCATTTCCAGCATCCAGCGGTCGCGATAGGCATGCATCAGCGAGTTGAGGCTCTCCGCGCCATGCGCGGTGCGCTCGACCACGATCGAATAGGCGATCCAGGCGGCGAGGAAATAGGCGAGAGCCAGAAGATCGGGAAACGAGATATCGAGCATGACGGCGATCCGGTGCGAAGCACCATGGTGCCACCGTCGCGCGGTGATCGGCAATGACAGACTTCGACAAAGTCCGGGCGACTTGCGCTTTTGACGGACTTGAGAGGCGCACACGGCTCTGCCACTCTGCCGCGAAACGGAGACATCATGCCCCAGAACATCACGACCGGATACAAGGCGCTGGTCGACGCCGCCGAACGCGAGATCGAAACCCTTCCGGTGGAGGATGCGATCAAGCTGCATGGTCGTGACGATGTGGTGCTGATCGACATCCGCGACCCGCGCGAACTCGAACGGGAAGGGCGCGTGCCCGGGGCATTCCATTGTCCGCGCGGCATGCTGGAATTCTGGATCGATCCCGCGAGCCCGTATCACAAGCCGCTGTTCGCGCAGGACAAGAAGTATGTGTTCTTCTGCGCCGGTGGTTTGCGCTCCGCGCTGGCGACGCAGGCCGCGCACCGGATGGGTCTCGCGCCGGTGGCGCATATCCGCGGCGGCTTCGGCGCCTGGAAAAAAGCCGGCGGGCCGGTGGAAGCCGTGCCGGCGAAAGGCTGAGCCGGCTGATTGTCGCATCCATGCGCGGATTTGATCCCGCGCATCATCACCTTTCGTTTGCCCGCCATCGTGTCAGGAGCGATACCTTGCACGACACAGGACAGATGCGATGAAACTGATTATCGGCAACAAGAACTATTCGTCGTGGTCGCTGCGGCCGTGGATCGCCATGACCATGGCCGGCATCCCGTTCGAGGAGACGGTGATCCCGCTCTACGA
>JBQCFU010000163.1:0-2017 GCA_051958775.1 Pseudolabrys sp. | reverse complement strand
GGGCGACGTGCAGGGCTCGGTCGAAGCGATCATCGGCGCGCTCGACAAGCTCGGCACCGACGAGGTCGCCGCGCGCGTGCTGCATTCGGGCGTCGGCGGCATCTCGGAGAGCGACGTCACGCTCGCCGAAGCCTCGGGCGTCCCGATCATCGCTTTCAACGTCCGCGCCAACAAGGAAGCGCGCGAGGCGGCGGAGCGCGCCGGCATCGAAATCCGCTACTACAACATCATCTACGATCTGATCGACGACGTGAAAAAGGCCATGTCCGGCCTGCTCGCGCCGACGCTGCGCGAAACCATGCTCGGCAATGCGCAGATCCTCGAAGTGTTCAACATTTCGAAGGTCGGCAAGATCGCCGGCTGCCGCGTCACCGACGGCACCGTGGAACGCGGCGCCAATGTGCGCCTGATCCGCGACAACGTCGTGATCCACGAAGGCAAGCTGTCGCAGCTCAAGCGCTTCAAGGACGACGTCAAGGAAGTCGCGAGCGGCATGGAATGCGGCATGGCCTTCGAAGCCTATCAGGACATGCGCGCCGGCGACGTGATCGAATGCTACCGCGTGGAGCAGGTGCAGCGCACGCTGTAAGTCCAATTCTTACACGCGCGCTGATTTTAGAGAGTGGTCATCGCCGGGCTTGACCCGGCGATCCATCTTTTAAGTCAAAGAACAGAAAATATGGATGCCCGGGTCAAACCCGGGCATGACATCCGAAAACGTGGACAGTTTTTGGCATGAGCCGCAGCAAGAAATCCAAACGCGACACCGGTCCGAGCGCCTCGCAACGCCAATTGCGCGTCGGCGAATTGATCCGCCACGCCGTCGCGGAGATGCTCGCCCGCGGCGACATCCACGACCCGGTGATCGAAAGCCACCTGATCACCGTGCCGGAAGTCGCCGTCACCGCCGATCTGCGGCTCGCAACCATCTACATCATGCCGCTCGGCGGCCATGACGCGAAGCCGGTGCTCGACGCGCTGGAGCGCAACAAGAAATTCCTGCGCGGCGAGATCGCGCATCGCATCAACCTCAAATTCGCGCCGGACATCCGCTTCCGCATCGACGAACGCTTCGACGAAGCCGAACGCATCGAACGGCTGCTGCGCTCGCCCGATGTGGCACGCGACCTGAAGGACAAGGACGAACAGTGACGCAGCGTGATCCAGCTCTCGACCGGCCTCATGCTGAGGAGCCACGCCAAAGCTCGCAGAGCGACGGCGAAACGCGTCCTGCAGGCGCACCCCAAGGTGAGAGCGCAGCCAAAGCCCGCAAGCCGAAGCAGCAATTCCGCCGCGACAAGCGCGACGTGCACGGCTGGATCGCGCTCGACAAACCCGTGGGCATGACCTCGACCCATGCGGTGTCGGTGATCCGTCGCCTGTTCTCCGCGAAAAGCGCCGGCCACGCCGGCACGCTCGACCCGCTCGCTTCCGGCTGCCTGCCGATCGCCATGGGCGAAGCGACCAAGACCGTCCCGTTCGTGATGGACGGCCGCAAGACCTACACCTTCACCGTCCGCTTCGGCGAGGAGCGTGACACCGACGACGCCGAGGGCAAGGTGATCGCCACCAGCGACGCCCGTCCGACGGCGGAGGCGATCCGCGCGCTGCTGCCGCAGTTCATCGGCCGGATCGAGCAGGTGCCGCCGAAATTCTCGGCCCTCAAGATCGCCGGCGAACGCGCCTACGACCTCGCCCGCGACGGCGAGGTGGTTGAATTACAGGCGCGGCCCGTGGAAATCGCCCGGTTGGACCTGGTGGAGGTCCCGGACGCCGACCATGCCGTCCTCGAAGCAGAATGCGGCAAGGGCACCTATGTCCGCTCGTTGGCCCGCGATATCGGCCGGGCGCTCGGCTGCTACGGCCATGTCAGCGCGCTCCGGCGCGAGGCGGGCGGCCCGTTCAGCCCCGCAAGCAGGATTCTTGTGGAAGATTTGGAGGCCCTGTGCCATAGAGCCGCTGCCGGCGAGGGAAGCCTCGCCGACGCGCTCATGCCCGTTGAGACCGCGCTGGACGA
>JBQCFU010000162.1:0-2158 GCA_051958775.1 Pseudolabrys sp. | reverse complement strand
ACCATTGACTCTCGGCAAGCTGCCCACTATGAGAATGAACGTTCATTCTCAGCCATGATCATGCTCAAACTCGACCGAGACCACCCGTCCGTCCCGTCGACCAATCGGCGTGCAGATATTCTGGATGCCGCCGCCCGTTGTTTCGCGCGGCTCGGCTTCCACCAGACCTCGATGCAACAGATTTGCGCCGAGGCCGGCATGAGCGCTGGCAACCTCTATCGCTACTTCCCGTCAAAGGAAGCAATCATCGCCGGCATCGCCGAACGCGACCGCGCCGAGGTCGGCAAGCATTTCGCCAGCATCGATGTCTCCGCCAACTTCTTCTCGGTGCTGGAAGGCATGGCGCACCACTACTTCGCCGAACGCACCGACGATCAGATCGGCCTCTGCCTCGAGATCGCCGCCGAAAGCCGGCGCAACGCAGACGTCGCCCGCATCCATCAGGATTTCGACGCCGAGGTCCATGCACGCCTGATCACCATGCTGCAAGCCGCCGCCGCGCGCGGTGAGGTCTCGAAGTCTGCCGACTACGACGCCAACGCCACCATGCTGATGGCGATCGTCGACGGCGTCTGGAATCGTCGCGTCGCCAATCCGTCATTCGAACCGCTCACACTGGTGCCGCTGTTCATGGATCTGGTGCGCCACATGCTGAAACCGACATCCTCGGAGCGTCCATGAAAGCGAGTCGCATCACCGCCGTCGGCCTCGTCGCCGCCGTCGCACTCTGGATTGCGTCCGGTCATCTGTCGCCGCATGAAGCGCCGCCGGCGAAGACGCCGGGCGAACAGGCCGCGTCCGCCGACAAGCCGTTCCGCGTCGGCGTGCTGGAAACCCATGTGGTCGCGCATCAGCGCAAATTTGTCCTCTCGGGCCGCACCGAAGCCGACCGCAAGGTGATGGTGCTAGCGCGCACCGGCGGTGTGCTCAATGATCTACGCGTACGCCGCGGCAGCCACGTGAAGGCTGGCGACGTTCTCGCCGTTCTCTCCGACGAGGCGCGCGAAGCGCAGGTGCTGCAGGCGCGTGCCTTGCTCGATCAGCGCCGCGACGAACTCGAAGCCAAGCGGCGCCTGATCGCCGTCAACGCCGCGCCCCGGCTCGAACTGTCGAGCCTGGAGGCACAGGTGAAGGCGGCGGAAGCGGGGGTTGCCGCCGCCGAAGCCGAGCGCGATCGCGGCGTGGTCCGCGCGCCATGGGCCGGCGTCGTCACCGAGGTGCCGGCCGAGATCGGCACGTCGGCGTTCTCGTTCTCCGGCAAGGAGATCGCACAGATGGTCGCGCTCGATCCGTTGCTCGCGGTAGTCGAAGTATCCGAGCGCAAGCTCGCCGGCATCGAACTTGGCCACAGCGCCGAGGTTCGGCTCGTCACCGGACAGACGCTTACCGGCAAGGTGCGTTATGTCTCGAAATCCGCGAGCCAGACCACCCGCACCTATCGCGTCGAGGTCGAGATCGCCAATCCCGATATGAAGATTCCGGACGGCATCACCGCCGAAGTGACGATTCCCGTTTCGCCGGTGCCTGCAACCCGCATTCCCCGCTCTGCGCTGGTGTTCTCGTCGAAGGGCGAACTCGGCATCCGCATCGTCGACGATAACGACACGGTGGCATTCGTGCCGGTGTCGCCGGCGGAAGACGCTCAGGCGATGATGTGGGTCACTGGCGTGCCGGACGGCGCACGGGTGATCGTGCAAGGCCAGGACTTTGTGCGCGAGGCGCAGCGCGTCGAAACCGTCGCGGTGCCGCCGACCGCCCTGACGGCGCGCTGAGCGGACACGGGGGCATTCGCCGATGATCGACGCCGCCATCAGCCACGCGCGATTGACGATCGCGAGTCTGATCTTCCTGCTGCTCGCGGGCTACGTCGCCTATCAGACGATTCCGCAGGAAGCCGAGCCGGACGTCAAGATTCCGATCATCTATGTGCAGCTCACCCAGCGCGGCATCAGCCCGGAGGATTCCGAGCGGCTGCTGTTGCGGCCGGTCGAGACGCAACTCAAGTCGGTCGCCAACGTCAAGGAGATGCGCTCGACCGGTTATGAAGGCGGCGGCTATGTGCTGCTGGAGTTCGAAGCCGGCTTCAATTCCAACGCCGCGCTCGCCGACGTACGCGCCAAGGTCGATCAGG
Organism: Pseudolabrys sp.; assembly: GCA_051958775.1. Lineage (GTDB taxonomy): Bacteria > Pseudomonadota > Alphaproteobacteria > Rhizobiales > Xanthobacteraceae > Pseudolabrys. The sequence goes on along the minus strand of JBQCFU010000162.1, from coordinate 27 downwards.
CGAAGCGCGATCTTCCCAAGGACGCCG
>JBQCFU010000161.1:0-5159 GCA_051958775.1 Pseudolabrys sp. | reverse complement strand
TCGCCCGGCGGCGCGCCGGGCGGCGCCTGGGGGGGCCGCGGCGGCCCCGGCGGGCGCGCTGTAAGCCCGGTGCACAGCGGCACCATGTGCCGCACGCCGACCTCACCCTCGCCCTGACCGCCTTCGGCCATGAACGAGCGGATGCGCTCCAACGTGTCAGTGGTGATGCGCCCGCCGTTGCGCAATCGCGCGGCAAGCTTGCCGTCGTTGACGGCGCGGCGGCCGAACGTCGATTCGGCGAGCCCGCGCTGACGGCAGAAGGTGGCGATCTCCTGGAGGAGCACCTCGTTCATAGACAACTCCCTGGACGTCTCCCAGTCGCCGGTCTTGTGAGCCGTTCGCGTGCCCTGCCGGTTCGATCTGACCTTGTGGTCGGCGCAGATCGAACCCCTGCGCACGGGCATCGTCAACCACAAAACTTGCCCACGAAAGTTGGGAGATAATAATGGGCAACGCCCACCGCAAGAAAAACCCGCCAGACAGGGTCTGGCGGGTTTTTGCGATCGTTTGCGCGAACAGGCTGGCGGAACTCAGTTCGCCCACGCTATGACCAGCCCACCTCCGGTGGGCGCTGGTCTCGGCGCTAAATCTCGAAGAAAACAGTCTCGTCGTCGCCCTGCACCTTGATGTCGAACCGGTAGACTCCGTCCTTCTCCGTCTTGGCGATCAGGGTGTGGCGGCGGTCTTCCGGCACCAGCGCGAGGATCTGATCGGTGGCGTTCGACGCCTCGTCGGGGAAGTACATGCGCGTATAGACCTGCCGCAGCATGCCGCGCGAGAAGATGCAGACCACCACATGCGGCGCCTGCAGCTTGCCGTTCGGACCGGGCACCTGGCCGGGCTTGATGGTGTCGAAACCGAACTCGCCGCCCTTGTTACAAGCCGAGCGGCCGAAACCCTTGAAGCTCGCATTCGGCGCACGCGGATCGCGCGGATGCGCGTAACGCCCCTGCGAATCCGCCTGCCAGATTTCCAGCATCGCATCCGGAATCGGCACGCCGTCGCCGTCGCGGATGATGCCGGTAATGTGGATCTTCTGGCCGGACGCATCGGGCGTGATCAGATTGTCGCCGACGGTTTCCTTCCAACTATAGGTGCCGTCCGGATCCCAATGGGCGCGGCCTTTCGGCGTCAGGCCATAAGCATAGAACGGGCCGACGGTCTGTGAGGGCGTCAGTTCGGACATGATCAGTGCTTCTCCTCATCCATCGGCGTGCCTTCGCGGCCGCGCAGCACGATATCGAACCGGAACGCCAGCGCCCATTCGGGCACGGTGTTCTCCAGATCGAAGGTCGCGATCATGCGGTTGCGCGCCTTCTCGTCGGGGACCGAATTGAAGATCGGGTCGAACGGGAACAGATAGTCGCCGGGGAAATACATCTGCGTCACCAGTCGCGACAGGAACGAGTGACCGAACAGCGAGAAGTGGATGTGGTTCGGCCGCCACGCATTGTGGTGGTTGCCCCACGGATAGGCGCCCGGCTTGATGGTGACGAACTTGTAGTAGCCGTTCTTGTCGGTGAGCGTGCGGCCCGCGCCGGTGAAGTTCGGATCGAGCGGTGCCGGATGCTGGTCGACGATGTGCACGTAGCGCCCGCACGCATTGGCCTGCCACAGCTCCACCAGCACCTCGGGCACCGGACGCCTGTCTTCGTCGAGGATCTGACCGTGCACGATGATCCGCTCTCCGAGCGGCTCGCCCTTGTGCATCTTGGTCAGATCGTTGTCGCCCTCTTCGATGGCGTTGTGACCATAGACCGGGCCAGTGAGCTCCGACAGCGTGTGCGGCACGACGATCAGCGGCTTCGACGGCGACCGCTTGATGGTGCTTTTGTATCCGGGGCTCAGATGCTTCGGATAATCGATAAGACCCTTCGTCGGATAGATCAGCGACATCGGCTTCTGCTCCCCTCAGATGCGCGCGAGCGCCATCGATACACCTTGTCCGACGCCGACGCACATGGTGGCAAGGCCGACCCTGCCCTGTCGTTCCTGCAAGCCGTGCGCCACCGTCATCGCCAGCCGCGCGCCCGACATACCGAGCGGATGGCCAAGCGCGATCGCTCCGCCATGCGGATTGACGTGCTCGGCATCGTCGGGAAGCCCAAGCTGGTGCATGCAGGCTAAGCCCTGCGACGCGAATGCCTCATTGAGTTCGATCAAATCGAAATCGCCGATCTTGATGCCGAGCCGCGCCATCAGCTTCTGCGTCGACGGCACGGGGCCGATGCCCATGATCCGCGGCGGCACGCCGGCCGACGCGATGCCGAGGACGCGCGCACGAGGCGTCAGCCCATATTTCTTCACCGCATCTTCCGAGGCGAGGATCATGGCCGCCGCGCCATCATTGACGCCCGACGCATTGCCGGCGGTGACGGTGCCGGGATTGCGGAACGGGGTCTTGAGCTTGGCAAGCTGTTCCATGGTCGTCTCGGGACGCGGATGCTCGTCCGCCGAGACCTCCGTGACTTCGCCCTTGCGGCCCGGCACGCTGACCGGAACGATCTCGGCCTTGAAGTAGCCGGCGGCGATCGCCTTGCCGGCGCGCTGCTGCGAGCGCAGCGCGAACGCATCCTGATCGGCGCGCGTCACCTGAAAATCGGCGGCGACGTTCTCGCCGGTCTCCGGCATGGAATCGATGCCGTATTGCTGCTTCATCAGCGGATTGACGAAGCGCCAGCCGATGGTGGTGTCGAAGATTTCCGCACTGCGAGAGAAGGCTTCGGTCGCCTTGCCCTGCACGAACGGCGCACGGGTCATCGACTCGACGCCGCCGGCAATACCGATTTCGATCTCGCCGGCGCGGATCGCACGCGCAACCGTGCCGACCGCATCAAGACCGGACGCACAGAGACGATTGAGCGTGATGCCCGGCACCGCCACCGGCAGCCCAGCCAGCAGCGCCGCCATACGCGCGACGTTCCGGTTGTCTTCGCCTGCCTGATTGGCGCAGCCGAGCACGACCTCGTCGATCGCTTCCCAGTCCACTTTGGGATTGCGCGCCATCAGCGCCTTGATCGGCACCGCCGCAAGATCGTCGGTGCGCACCTTGGCGAGCGAACCGCCAAAGCGGCCGATCGGCGTGCGAGCCGCATCACAAAGAAAAACGTCGCGTGTCTGGGTCATGGATTCTTTCCGTCCTTCTGTTCGTTCGCTCCGTCATCCTGAGGCGCGAGCCGCGATCGCGGCGAGCCTCGAAGGATGAACGGCCTCAAGTCGTTCCAGTTTGCCCGTCGCCCTTCGAGGGCCGCGAAGGGCGGCCACCTCAGGGTGACGGATCACAATTCAGCGCAAGCCGCTCACGCGGCCGCGTGTGCACGCGCGGTGCGGGCCTGCAGTTCGCGCAGGATGTCCAGTTCCTGCGCAGTCGGCACCGGTGTTTCGGCAACCTGCGACGCGTAGCGCACGGTCCAGCCGGTGTTCTCCTGGATCTGATCGCGGGTGACGCCCGGATGGATCGACGTGACGATCATCTCCTTGGTCTCCGGATCGGGCTGGAAGATCGCCAGATCGGTGATCAGCCGCGTCGGCCCCTTGGTCTTGATGCCGAGCTTCTGCCGGCTGTCGCCGCCGGTGCCGTGGCCGATCGAGGTGAAGAAATCGATCTTCTCCACGAACGAGCGCTTGCCCTGCGCCATGATGATGAAAATCTCGCCGCACGACGTGGCGATCTCTGGCGCACCACCGCCGCCGGGCAAACGAACCTTCGGCTTGTTGTAGTCGCCGACCACCGTGGTGTTGAGATTGGCGTATTTGTCGATCTGGGCGCCACCGAGAAATCCGACCGAGATGCGGCCGCCCTGCAACCAGTAGCGGAACATCTCCGGCACCGACACGGTCGTCAGCGCCGTCTCACACAATTCGCCATCGCCAATCGACAGCGGCAGCACCGTCGGCTTGGTGCCGAGCGTGCCGGATTCATAGATCAGCGTCACATCAGGCGCATGCGACAGTCGCGCCAGATTGGCAGCCGCCGACGGCTGGCCGATACCGACGAAGCAGACATCTTCGTTTCTCAGAGCCCGCGCCGCAGCGACGGTCATCATTTCATTGGGCTTGTAATCGGCCATGATCGTTACTCCGCCGCTGCCGCGCGCTTGCGCGCATACTGGGCGAAGGCCTCGGGACCTTTCTCCAGCACGTTCTCTTTCATCCAGGCGAGGAACGTGTCGCGCTCACGCGCGATATTGTCCCACGCCTTGTAGAAGCTGTTGTTGCGCGCGTAATAGCCCTGCGCATAGGACGGGAAGGCACCACCGGGCACTTCCGCCACATAGCCGATGGTCCAGGCCGGCAGCACCACGGCGTTGAGGCTGCGCGGGCCGAGATCGTCGACGACCTCTTCCACCGTGACGATCGACCGCTTGGCGGCAAGCACCGCTTCCTTCTGCACGCCGAGCACGCCTTCCAGAAGCACGTTGCCGGCCTTGTCGGCACGCAGCGCATGGACGATCGCCACATCGGGGCGATGCGCCGGCACCGCAGCGAGTTCTTCGCCGGTGAACGGGCAGGTGACGCGCTTGATGTTGCTGTTCACCTTCGGCAGATCGCTGCCGAGATAGCCGCGGAACACCGCAAGCGGCAGCCCCGCCGCGCCGGCTTCATAGGCATTGGCCATGGCCGCGTGGGAGTGTTCTTCAATCTCGAGTTTGTTCGGCCACCCCTGTTCCACCGCGTCGCGCAGGCGATGCAACGAGCCGACGCCCGGATTGCCGCCCCACGAGAACACAAGCTTCTTCGCGCAGCCCATGCCGATCATCTGGTCGTAGATCAGATCCGGCGTCATCCGGATCAGCGTCAGGTTTTTACGCTTCTGACGAATGATCTCGTGGCCCGCAGCGTGCGGGATAAGGTGGGTGAAACCTTCCATCGCAACCGTGTCACCGTCGTGGACGGCCGCCTGCACGGCTTCTGCGAGTGAAGTGATACGCGCCATGATCGATCCTAGTGTCCCGATTCCGAAGTTCGCCTCATGATGCAGCACCCTCCGTAGCGAACTTCGGAATCGAAGGACACTAGAAACCTATAATTCTAGTGTCGTGTTGGTTGAGAAATTAGGTTAAAGCACGCCGCCGCAAAAAAGAAGCGCATTTGTGAAACACCACCCCCCGGACGAGAGGTGAACGGGGGAGGTCCCTTCGGCAACCGTCACGAAACGT
>JBQCFU010000160.1:0-4282 GCA_051958775.1 Pseudolabrys sp. | reverse complement strand
CGTTCCTCCAGCGAAGCGGTCACCAGCACATGGGTGTCGCCGAACTTCACGAGGCACGAGCCTTCCGCATATTTCACCACGCCACGCTCCAGCGAGACGGCACGCAATTCGTCGGGGGCTCGGCGGCTGGGCCGCATGGTGATGCTCCTTGATGGTCTGACAGGGTCGGGTTGCGGGTGCTTGTAGGGGGCTGCTGCGCCAGCGACAAGTCGCAGTCTTCTGTCTGCAATGTCTTGTCTGCCGGTGGCAGAATGGTCAAATCTGGTGCTGTCGCGGCCAAAGCCGGTCCAGTCGATGGAGTAGAACGCGTGAGCGCGCGAGATATCCCGAGCAGTTCCAGTCTGGGGAGCAGCCTGTCGGCGCTCAACGAGCGCTCGCGCGAGATTTTCCGGCGAATCGTCGAGAGCTATCTCGCCACCGGCGAGCCGCTCGGATCGCGCAACCTGGCGCGCATCCTGCCGATGACGTTGTCGCCCGCGTCGGTGCGCAACGTGATGTCGGATCTGGAACATCTCGGGCTGATCTATGCGCCGCATACGTCGGCGGGGCGGTTGCCGACCGAGCTTGGCTTGCGCTTCTTCGTCGACGCCCTGATGCAGATCGGCGAGATCGATCAGGCCGACCGGCAATCGATCGAGGCCAATGTTGCGGCGCTCGGCGACGGCAAGTCGATGGAAGCGGTGCTGACCGAAGCCTCGCAGATGCTGTCGGGCCTCACCCGAACCGCCGGCGTTGTGCTCACCACGAAATCCAACGTCCGGCTGAAACAGGTGGAGTTCGTGCGGCTTGAGCCGACGCGTGCGCTCGCCGTGCTGGTGGCCGAAGACGGGCAGGTGGAAAATCGCGTCTTGCCGGTGCCGGCCGATCTGCCGACCTCGTCACTGGTCGAGGCTTCCAATTTTCTCAATGCGCGCATTCGCGGCAGCACGCTCACGGAGTTGCGCGGCGAACTGGAGCGAGCGCGCCCCGCGGGGCAGGCGGAACTCGATCAACTGACGCGCAAAGTGATCGCCGCTGGCATCGCCAGCTGGTCCGGCGGGGCCAATGAAGACCGCAAGCTGATCGTCAGCGGCCAGTCGCATCTGCTCGAAGATCTGCACGCGATCGAGGATCTCGAGCGCATCCGCACGCTGTTCGACGAACTGGAAACGCGTCGCGGCGTCGTTGATCTGCTTGGCCGCGCGGAAGAGGGCGACGGTGTGCGCATTTTTATCGGCTCGGAAAACAAGCTGTTTTCCATGTCGGGATCGTCCACCATCGTCACGCCCTATCGCGACGCCGGCGGCCGCATCGTCGGCGTGCTGGGTGTGATCGGCCCGACCCGGCTCAATTATGCGCGGGTGATCCCGATGGTCGACTACACCGCCAAACTGGTCGGGCGGATGCTGCGCAGCTAGATTCCGTGAATTGACGCGTTTTCTTCGCGCGAAAGCGCATGGTTTGGCCTCGAAAACCCTGCTGCGGCGCGGGATCGCTTGATTTTTCGGCGCCGAACCCTGATATCCCGGGCAACAGAGAACCCGACCAGAAGCGATCGAGAGTGATGACCGACAACAAAGCCGGCAAATCCGCGAATATGACTGCCAGCATGGACACCAGCGCGGATCAGGGCATGACCGCGGAGGCACCGAACACGGCGCCGCAGCAGGATAATACCCCGGAAATGGTGCCGGCCGAGCAGGTGAAGGCGGCGTTGGACGCTGCGGCGGACTTCAAGGACCGGCTGCTACGCACGCTCGCCGACATGGAAAATCTGCGCAAGCGCACCGAGCGCGATGTCGCTGAGGCGCGCCTCTACGGCATCACCGGCTTTGCCCGCGATGTCCTGCAGGTTGCCGACAACATGCATCGCGCACTCGATCATATCGGTGACCAGTTGCGCGCCAACACCGATCCGACTGTGAAGTCGCTGGTTGAGGGCGTCGATCTGACCGAGCGTGAATTGATGAAGGTGCTGGAGAAGCACGGGGTGAAAATCTTCTCGCCGATCGGTGAGAAGTTCGATCCCAACCTGCATCAGGCGATGTTCGAGATGCCGGGCTCCGGCTTTCCGAACGGTCACGTCGCGCAGGTAATCCAGTCCGGATACATGATCGGCGAGCGTGTGCTGCGGCCGGCCATGGTCGCGGTCGCCAAAGGCGACAAGGCCCCGACGGTCGATACCACGGCCTGATCTGCGTCTGCGGGCCGCTAGCGCGGCTGGATGCCGTCGCGCACCGCGCGGAAGCGCGGAAACGCCTCTTCCCAGTCCTTCTTCGGCGCGGCGGCGACGATGCGCATGAAGCCGCCTTCGCTGAACCGCACCCACTGAATGACGCGAAGCTCCGTGCCTGACGGCGGATCCTTCGCCTCGGCACGGACCTCGATCATCGGCTGGTTGCGCAGGCGGAGGGTTTCCGTGGTCTGAATCCGCAGGTCCGGCAGGCCGAAATTGCGCAGCATGTCCTGCGCCGCGGACTGACGATCCGCCGGATTGCCGACCGTCTGAGTGCCGAAGGTCAGCAGCAGGGTCGGCTGCTCCGGGCTCTGGTCTTTGGGGCCGTCGGTCAGCAGAACGCCAAGGGTCGGGTGGACCCGGACCACGCGGAAACCGGCAAGATCCGAGAATCTCATCGGCATCAGGTTGAGCTGCTCTTCGATCGGCGCCGGCCGGAATGCGACGCTGGCCAGCGCCTCGCGCACTTTGGCCTCCGGATAGGCGCTGCGCGCTTCGGCGGGGATGTCGAAGGTCACGAGAGCGGTCGGTTCGCCGGCCACGGCGCGGCCGAGCAGGACCAATTTGCGCAAGGTCTTGCCGTCCGTCTTGACCTCAACCTCCGCCAAAGAGCCCAGGCCCGCGGCGAATCCGAACGTTTCACGCTTGATCAGCGTGACATTCGGCTCGTTTGCGGCGAACAGCCCGCGTTCGATCTGCTCATAGGCGGGGCCGGGCAGTTCGAGCACGGTCAGGGTTGCGCCGTTCTGGGGGTCCTGGAAACGGGCGCCGACCGCGTCCGGGGTCATGCCGGCTGGCGGCGTGATTCCGACCCGGGAGCCCGGCGGATAGACCGGCTCGGCGCCGGCTCCGAAGGCCGCGCCCAGGACCAGTCCGCCGACAACGCAAGCCAGTACACACGCCCGAACCAAATCCGAAAACCGCAGCATGACCGCTCCCTCGTTGACCCATCCCTACGCGCCGCCGGCGATGGCGGCAATGCGAGGCTGGGCAGGGCCACTTCGCGGATTCGTGACAATCCGTCTTGCAGCACTCCGCCCCTCTCCTATATGAGCCGTAACGCCGCGCGAATGCGGCGAAAACGTGAATCCAGGGGGCCGGTTAGGGGGCTTTCCGGGGACGATCTCCGGGAAGCAATGTGGACGCTGAAAGGTCCATCCGGCCTGCCGTAATCGAGAGGACAACTTCATGGGCAAGGTCATCGGTATCGACCTCGGCACCACCAATTCTTGCGTTGCCGTGATGGAAGGCAAGACGCCGCGGGTCATCGAGAACGCGGAAGGTGCACGCACCACGCCCTCGATCGTCGCCTTTACGGACGACGGCGAGCGGCTCGTCGGACAGCCGGCCAAGCGCCAGGCGGTCACCAATCCGGAGAAGACCTTCTTCGCCATCAAGCGGCTCATCGGCCGCACCTTCGACGATCCCATGACCAAGAAGGACATGGACGTCGTTCCCTATAAGATCATGCGCGCTTCGAACGGCGACGCCTGGGTCGAGGCGGACGGCAAGTCCTATTCTCCCTCGCAGATTTCCGCCTTCGTCCTGCAAAAGATGAAGGAGACCGCGGAGGCCCATCTCGGCCAGAAGGTCGACCAGGCGGTCATCACCGTTCCGGCCTACTTCAACGACGCCCAGCGCCAAGCCACCAAGGACGCCGGCAAGATCGCCGGCCTTGAAGTGCTGCGCATCATCAACGAGCCGACCGCGGCCGCGCTCGCTTATGGCCTCGACAAGAAGAAGACCGGCACGATCGCGGTTTACGACCTCGGCGGCGGCACCTTCGACATTTCCGTGCTCGAGATCGGCGACGGCGTGTTCGAGGTGAAGTCGACCAACGGCGACACTTTTCTGGGCGGCGAAGACTTCGACATGCGGCTCGTCAATTATCTCGCCGACGAGTTTCAGAAAGAGCAGGGCATCGATCTGCGGCGCGACAAGCTCGCGCTCCAGCGCCTCAAGGAGGCGGCCGAAAAAGCGAAGATCGAGCTGTCCTCGACCACGCAGACCGAAATCAATCTGCCGTTCATCACGGCGGACGCGTCCGGTCCGAAGCACCTGACCATG
>JBQCFU010000159.1:0-2281 GCA_051958775.1 Pseudolabrys sp. | reverse complement strand
GCACCGAAGGGTAATAGTTGAATCCGACGATCTGCGCCGGGCCGACCAGCCAGCGCACCGTCGCAAACGACGATAGCGGCACGAGCTTCCCCTGCCCGTTGCGCACCGTGTAGTTCAGCACGTCGTCAGGCTGCATGCGCTGTCCATCCTCCGACTGGACGATGACGCGCTGCATACGGCCGCGGTTCGGGAAGTCGTTGACATAGGACGAGCCGAGATTGGTGGAGATCGTGTTGTTGATCTCCTCGAAGGTCACCCCGAACGCGCCCGCCTTCTCGCGATCGATCACCAGTTCGAGTTGCGGCGCGGGCGACAAGCCCTCGACATAGACGTCCTGCAGCACCGGGCTCGCTTTCGCCGCCGCCAACAATTGCTGCGCCGCCGCGGTCAGTGCCTCATGGCCCTTCTGCGCGCGATCCTGCAGACGGAAGCTGAAGCCCGATGAATTGCCGAGATTGTCGATCGGCGGTGGCTGCAGCGCGCTGACGCGCGCATCCTTCACCGCTCCCATCACGCGGTTGACGTCGTCGACGCTCTTCTCGGCGCTGTCGTTCGGACCGCGCTGTTTCCAATCCTTCAGCGTCACGAAGGCCTGCGCGGTGTTCTGCCCCTGACCGAGGAAGCTGAAGCCGGTCAAGAACGTCACGGCCTGCACGCCGTCACGCTTCATCAGATAGTCTTCGACGGTCTTCACGACCGCGAGCGTACGGTTGAACGATGCTTCCGGCGGCGTCTGCACGTCGACGGTGATGAAGCCCTGGTCGTCGATCGGCAGGAAGCCCGCCGGCAGGCGCGACACGCCCCAGGCGACGCCGGCGACCAGCGCAAGATAAATGATCATGTAGCGGCCTGCGCGCGCCAGCGACCAGTGCACCATCCCGCGATAGCCGTCGCGCGCGCGGTCGATGCTGCGGTTGAAGAGACCGAACAGCCCGCGCTTGGTGTGCACATGCCCCTTCGCGACCGGCTTGAGCAGGGTCGCGCACAACGCGGGCGTCAGCGACAGCGCCATCAGCGCCGAGAAGCCGATCGCCGCCACCATGGTCACGGAGAACTGCTTGTAGATGACGCCGACCGAGCCGGGGAAGAATGCCATCGGCACGAACACAGCCATCAGCACCAGCGTGATGCCGATGATCGCGCCGGTGATCTGCGACATCGCCTTGCGCGTCGCCTCGCGTGGCGACAACCCCTCCTCGGACATGATGCGTTCGACATTCTCGACCACGACAATCGCGTCGTCGACGAGGATGCCGATCGCCAGCACCATGCCGAACAGCGTCAGCATGTTGATGGAGAACCCGGCAAGCAGCAGGGTCGCACAGGTGCCGAGCAGCGCGACCGGCACGACGATGGTCGGAATGATCGTGTAGCGGATGTTCTGCAGGAACAGGAACATCACCAGAAAGACGAGGCCGACGGCTTCCAGGAGCGTCATCAGCACCTTCTGGATCGAGGCCTCGACCACCGGCGTGATGTCATAGGGAATGCTGTATTTAATGTTCTCGGGGAAGAACTTGGACAGTTCCTCCATTTTCTGTTTCACCGCCGTCGCGGTGGCCAGCGCGTTGCCGGTCGGCGCCAGCAGCACCGAGAGGCCCGCCGCCGGCTTGCCGTCGACGCGTGTGGTGAACTGATAACCCATGCCGCCGACTTCGATGCGCGCGACGTCGCGCAGCCGCACCGTGGAGCCGTCGGGATTGGCGCGCAGCACGATCGCACCGAATTCGTCCGGCGACGTGAGCTGGCCCTTGACCAGCACCATGGCCGAGACCTGCTGGCCGCGCGGCGTCGGCTCGGCGCCGAGCGATCCGGAGGCGACCTGCGCATTCTGCGCGGCAATGGCTTTATTCACGTCGTCGGCGGTGAGATTGTAGCCGATCAGCCGGTCGGTATTGATCCACACGCGCAGCGCACGCTCGGTCGAATAAAGCGTGGCGCGACCGACGCCGGGAATACGCCGGATCTCGCCGAGCACGTTACGGATCATGAAGTCGCTGAGGCCGACCTCATCGAGGCTGCCGTCGGTCGACTGCAGCGTGATGATCTGCAGCACCGCGCTGGACGCTTCCTCGACGAGGATGCCCTGCTGCAACACGGCGCGCGGCAGGCGCGACTCGATGCGCTTGATGCGGTTCTGCACCTCGACCGACGCCATATTGGTGTCGGTGCCGGGCACGAAGTTGGCGATGATTTCGACCTGACCGAGAGAGTCGCTGGTCGATTCAAAGTTGAGGATGCCGCTCGCGCCGTTGAGCTCTTCCTCGATCAGCCGCGTCAC
>JBQCFU010000158.1:0-2080 GCA_051958775.1 Pseudolabrys sp. | reverse complement strand
CCCGATGCCCGCGCGTTTAGCCGCAGTCAGCTGTTACCAGCCGCCGTGACCGTGACCGTAGCCGCCACGCGACGGGCTGCCGGTCAGCAGGCCGAGCACGCCGGACTTGCCGGTCTTCACATTGACGCCGGCGCCGACCGCCAGACCCTGGCTGCCGTGCGCATTGCCGCCGAGCAGCGTGCCGACCAGGCCGCCTTTGCCGGTACTGACACCGAGGCCGAGCCCAAGGCCGAGTCCATTCTTGCTGCTGCCGCCGGCAAGAGCCGGAGTGGCGGCGAGTGCGGCGACGACAGCGGCAATCGCGAGAGTGGTCTTCATGGTCATTCTCCCTGTTGAACCGGACGGGATGTCCGGCCCGCAGAGGATGAAGAAGGTTGTCTATTATTTGAAATGCAATCTATACGGGTAGATAACCGTTAAGGCTAACTGCCCCGTGCTGCTTTCAGTACAGGTTCTTCTTCGCGTCATGGCGTAACGCCATGTCGATCAGCCGCGAGGGCAACGGAAAGCCGCTCTGATCGCGCGCGATCTGGCCCAGCGTCGGGAAACCGCCGGGCGGCACATGCTTCTGCGGATTCCAGAGCGCCGAGCGCTTCAACGCCTTGGAGCAGTGGAAGTAGACGTCCTGAATGGCGACGACGATCACGCTGCGCGGCCGTTTTCCATCGTGCACAAAGCGCTGCATCAGCGTCTCTTCGGTGGTGATGGTCGCAGAGCCGTTGATGCGCAGCATCTCCTCGATACCCGGCAGGAAAAACAGCATCCCGACCCTGGGATTCTCGACGATGTTGGTCAGCGTATCGAGCCGGTTGTTGCCGGGGCGGTCGGGGAAGGCGATCTGCGTGTCGTCCAGCACTTGCACGAAACCGGGCTCGCCGCCGCGCGGCGACACGTCGCCGGTCCCGTCGGCCCCGCTGGAGCCGAGACAGAAGAACGGCGACAGCGCAATGAAGTGGCGGCTGTGCCTGTCGAGGCGCGGCAGTGCCTTGTCGCGGATCATCCGCGTCGGCTTCGCGTGGACCGAGTAGAGCGCGTCGCGGCCATCTAAGCGCATGGTCGAATCCCGGAACTAAATGGCTGTGCTGCGGTGCACCGCAATTGCGTCCCACCGTAACGATCTGCTCTCTCATAATATACAATAATATCAATAGTTTAGAAGGGTTACAGAGTGTGATTTGCGCCTTGCCCGATAATCGCGTATCCCACGTTTCATAAAATTAATTCTATATTGGGCAATTGCCCAACTTTCGTCCCACTGAGCAAGGTGCCCCGACGTGCGCGTTTCCTTTGAGTTCTTTCCCCCGAAAACCGAGGATATGGAGCGCAGCCTGTGGGAGGCGATCCGCCGTCTCGCGCCGCTTGCCCCGCATTTCGTTTCCGTCACCTATGGCGCGGGCGGGTCGACGCGCGAACGCACGCACTCGACCGTCAGGCGGCTGATCAATGAAACCGCGCTGAAGCCGGCCGCGCATCTCACCTGCGTCGATGCCTTGCGCGGCGACGTCGATCAGGTGGTGCGCGATTATCATGCCGCCGGCGTCCGTCACATCGTGGCGCTGCGCGGCGATCCGGCGGGCGGACTCGGTGCGGCGTTCACGCCGCATCCGGGCGGTTATCGCAACGCCGCCGATCTCGTCACCGGCATCAAGCGCATCGCTGATTTCGAAGTCTCGGTGTCGGCCTATCCGGAGAAGCATCCGGAGAGCGCGTCGGTCGATGCCGATATCGACATGCTCAAGGCGAAGGTGGATGCCGGCGCGACCCGCGCCATCACGCAGTTCTTTTTCGAGAATGATCTCTATTTCCGCTATCTCGACCGTGTTCGTGCGCGCGGCATCGATATCCCGATCGTGCCGGGCATCCTGCCGGTGCAGAACTTCAAGGCGGCGACGACATTCGCCACCCGCGCCGGTGCCTCGGTGCCAGGCTGGCTCGCGCAGCGGTTCGACGGTCTCGATGACGATCCGGCAACGCGCAAGCTGATCGCGGCCGCCGTTGCCGCCGAACAGGTGCTCGATCTGGTCGAGCGCGGCGTCAGCGACTTTCACTTCTACACCATGAACCGCGCGGATCTCGTCTA
>JBQCFU010000157.1:0-5761 GCA_051958775.1 Pseudolabrys sp. | reverse complement strand
GTGACGGACGCGGACGGCGCGCCCACGGCGCGCCCCCGGCACTGCGTAGCCGCCGGCCCAGGTTGTGCGCGCCGGTGCTTCACGTGAGGACGTGGAACGTGCGGCGGGTGTGGTGGCCTGGTCCGTCATCGCTGGCTCCGTTTGTTCAGCTCACGAACTGGTTGGTGTAGAGATCTTCGATCGGAACCGCGCTCTGGATGATCTGGTTCTCGACGTAGAACTTCTGCACCGTCTTCAGCCGCTCCGGATCGAATTTGCCGAGCGCCGAGATCGGATCGGTCGCATAGACCTGCGTCACATAGCGGCGCAGGATGCGCTCCATGTCCTTTTCCTTGCCGGCATGCTGCGGAACGGCGGCAACGAAGTCGCGTGCGGCGGCGGCCGGATCGGCCATGCAATCGCGCATCGCCTGCATCACCGCCTTGACAAAGCCGCCGACGGCAGCCGGACGCTCCTTGATCAGCTTGTCGGAGGCGAGGATCGCCTGCGCCATCGCCGGGAAGCTCTTCTCGATGGAAATGTAGTCGAGCGGGATGCCGGCCTGTTCGATCGTATCGGCCCATTCCGGCACGGCGACAATGCCGTCGAGCGACTTGGCGATCATGAGCTGGGTCACGCCCGCGGGGCCAACGGCCTGGACTTCGAGATCGGAACGCTTGAGGCCGGCGCCCGCGAGCACGGCGAGCAGAGCGTAGTAGCCGGTGTCCTGATAGCCGATCACGCCGAGCTTCTTTCCGCGCAAGTCGGCCGGCGACTTGACGTTGCTTTCCTTGCGGGTGGCGATCTGGAACAGCGGATGCGAACCGAGCTGCGCAACGCCTCGGACCGGCAGATCGTTCGGGCGCACGATCATCGAGGTCTCGCCCACGCCGCCGCCGAGATCGGCATTGCCGACGCCGACCTGCTTGGCGACGTCAGCGCCGCCGCGGCCGGTCTGGAACGTCACTTCAACATTGTTCTTCGTGTAGTAGCCGCGCTTCATCGCAATATGGAATGGCATGAACGCCGGCAGGAACGAGGGTGCCGGAAACAGATACGTCACCTTTTCCGGAGCAGCGAAAGCCGGCCGGAATGCCGCGGTGGCCATCAGGCCCCCCAATGCCGCGCGCCGTGAAATCCTCATGTCAGTATCTCCCCTTTGGTTTAAGGCGCGACGCGGCGAGGCGTCGGCCGTTGCGATTTCCGTTTATATCGATCGCCACCGCACAGCGCGGTTGCGATTACGCGTCGAGACGATCTTCGATATGCAGAGAATGAAACAGGTGCGCGACGATCTCGCTGGCGCGCGGGGTCGCGACGCGGGCGATCGGATTGTCTCGGTCGGGCAGGCCGACATCGATCTCTTCGACGATGCGGCCGGGGCCGTCGCTCAGGACGAGAATACGGTCCGACATGGCCACCGCTTCCGACAGATCGTGCGTGATCAGCAGCGTGGTAAGGCCAGAGCCGACGATGGTTTCGGCAAAGCTCTTCTGCAGCACCAGCTTGGTCTGCGCATCGAGTGCGGAGAATGGCTCGTCGAGCAGCACAACATCGGGTTCGATCGCTAGGGTGCGCGCCAGTGCTGCACGCTGCCGTTGTCCTCCGGAGATCTGGTAGGGATAGCGGTCAGCAAATTCAGTGAGTCGGCAACGCTTCAATTCGCGCGTGGCGCGTTCGCGGCGCTCGGCTGCGCTCAGATTGCGCGCTTCGAGGCCGAACTCGACATTGTGCAGCACGGTCCGCCACGGCAGCAGCAGATCTTTTTGCAGCATGAAACCGACGCTGGAATTGGGGCCGGAAACTTCGACACCGTGCAGCGACACGGTGCCTTCACTCGGGCGGTCGAGGCCGGCGACAAGGTTCAGCAAGGTGCTCTTGCCGCAGCCGGACGGGCCGACGATCGACACGAACTCGCCCTGGTTGACGACAAAACTGAGATTGCGGACGGCCGTAAACGGCGGAGCACCGGGCGTGCGGTTTGGAAAACGCCGCGCCACATCATGCAATTGGAGGACGTTGGAGGCTTCGGTCATCACAGCTTCCATCTCTTAAATCGTTCAAATATGAACGAAGAGTTCGTCGTATAGACAGACTAGGGCGACTCCAAACTCGGAGTCAACCGCCTCGTTGTGATCGTTTGGATTCGGTTGGTGTGCGAGCGTTTGCAGCAAGCCTTGCGGCATCGCAGCAAAAATCATTTCGCGGCATGCGCAGTCTGCCCGGCGGAGCCATCGGTCGCTCTGCGCTTGCCGAAGGTAGTTTTGTATGATATACGGTGTTTTATTAGTCAAACAAATTACTACTGGATCTGGCCGAGATGTCCAACGCAAACGGGATCGAAAGCGCGGAAATGGCCACGAGCGGGCTTCAGACAGCCTCTGGTTCTTCGCGTGGCGCGGTCGATGAGCGCTATTTGGTTCCTGCGCTGATCCGCGGTTTGGAAATTCTGCAGACGCTGTCGGCCGAGCGGCGCAAATTCACGCTGACAGAGGTCGCGGGCTCGCTGGGCGTCACGCGCTCGTCCGCCTATCGGCTGCTCTACACCCTCGGCCATCTCGGTTTTGTCGAATACGACGCCGATCAGAAGAGCTACTCGCTCGGGTCGCAGGTGCTGCGGCTTGGCTATGGCTATCTTGCCTCGCGCGATCTGGTTGAAGTCGCGATGCCGCATCTGGTGCGGCTGCGTGACCGCACCGGCTGGTCCGCGCATCTCGGCGAACTGCATGGCCGCGACGTGGTTTATCTGGCGCGCGTTGCGACGCGGCGTTCGATCGCCAGCACGGTGCATGTCGGTACGCGTCTGCCGGCGCGCACCACCACCATGGGCCGCGTGCTGCTGTCGGGGCTGAACGACCAGGATTTGCGCGAACTCTATCGTGACGAGACATTCGAGGCGGGAAAGGCTGCCGGCTCTTTGACGGAACTGGTCGAGCAGATCGGGCATGACCGTGCGACCGGTGCCGTGGTGCAGAACTCGGTCTACGAGCCGGGCGTTGCCAGCGTTGCCGCCCCGATCCGCGACGTGACGGATCGCATTGTCGCCGCGGTCAACATTTCGATTGTCGCGCTGTTCACCAACGATGCCGAACTCAATGGCACGCTGAAAGATGAAGTTGTTGCCGCGGCTCACGCGATCTCGCGCGATCTCGGCCGCCAGATCGAAACCGGCGACGTGCAGACGTCACACGTCGGATAAGCCAAGCTTTTAGACAAGATCAACCGTGAGGAGATCAGCCATGGATGATGTGACCCAGCAAAAACGCTCGTGGGACCGCCCGACCGGTGCGTCTTTCGACGACTGGATGAAGACCCGCGTTGCCCGCGTGGCGGAGCGGACTTATGACTGGAATGCGCTCAAGTTCCAGGCCGACTTCGACCCGAAATATCGCCGCGCGCAGAAGCGCTTCATCGGCACCGGCGGCACCGGCGTGTCCACGGACAAGAACGTCATTCCGTCCGAGCATTTCACGCTGTCGAACATGATCCTCCCGGTTGGTGCGGAAGGCCCAATGCATCTGCACGTCGATGCGGAAGAGGTTTTCTTCGTGCTGCGCGGCAAGGTCAAATTCATGACCGAGATGAACGGCGAGCGTTTTGAAGCGGTGCTCGGCGAGCGCGATTGCATTTCGGTCCCGCCGGGCATGTATCGCGGCGAGATCAATGTCGGCGACGAAGAGGCGGTGATCATGGTGATGATCGGCTCGCCGAAGCCGGTGACGCCGACCTATCCGCCGGAGCATCCGCTGTCCAAGGTCAAGCGCGGCTAATATCGGTGGCTAGCCGGGCCGCGTTGCTGACGCGGCCCGTGGCCTATAAATCGAATGGCCTATAATTCGATGGCGGTCCATGCAATGAGGCCGCCCTGCAGGGAGTGTGCGAGATGGCGCTGAAGGGAATCGATGCCGTGGTGTTTGGCGTCGCCGACATGGCCGAGGCCAAGCGGTTTCTCGACGACTGGGGCGTCACCGAGGTTTCGGTGAGCGACGACAAGCTGGTCTATCGCACCCGCGACAATGCGCAGGTGATCGTCCGCCCGCGCGACGCCAAGGACCTGCCTCCGGCGATCGAGGATCGCAACACGGTGCGCGAAGTGATCTGGGGCGCCGCTGATGAGAAAGAACTGGAAGAAACTCTGAGCCGCATCCGTGGCCTCCAGAGTTTTCATGTGGGCGCCGACGGTTTGCCGCGCATCACCGATCCGAACGGCCTCAGCCTCGCCTTCCGCGTCAGCCAGCGCACGCCGATCGTCATCAAGCCGACCATGCCGAACGCGCCGGGCACGCATCAGCGCATCAATCAGCGTTCGCCGGTGCATGAGCGCGCCTACCCGATCAATATCGGCCACGTCGTGCTGTTCGCCGCCGATTTCCAGGCGATGCGCGCGTTTTACACCGAGACGCTCGGCTTCCACATCAGCGACGAATATCCCGGCCACGGCGTGTTCACACGCTGCCAGAAGGTCGGCGACCACCACAACCTGTTCATGCTCAACCGCCCCGGAAAGCCGGGCGTGAACCACGTCGCCTTCACTGTCACCGACATTCACGAATTGATCGGTGGCGGCATCGCCATGGCGAAGAAGGGCTGGAAGACGGAAATCGGCCCCGGCCGGCACCCGATCTCTTCGGCTTATTTCTGGTACTTCGAGAATCCGCTGGCGCCGCCGCTCGAATACTACGCCGACGAGGACTATTGCACGGAAGACTGGAAGCCGAGCACCTTCGAGCGTAAGCCCGAATTGTTTGCCGAATGGGCGATCGCCGGCGGCATCGACGGCAAGACGCGCCGCCAGTCGCCGCTGGAAGACAAGAGCGGCCGCGGTCACGCCTGAGCACGGTTTTTCAGCATCCGGACAACCATGCAGCCCGAGATCCGACGCATCATCGCTGTTGACGCGCATCGGCGCCGCTCCGGGCACTGTCCGGTGCTGATCTACTCGCTCGGCACGGGTGAATCGTTCGAAATCCAGCCGACCGCGGATGGTTTCGTCGACATCACGTCCGGTCTGACCGTGCGCGTCGCCGACAGTCAGATCCTGCTGCCGGATACGCGCGAAGTGATCGACATTCATATGAATGGCGATGTGACGTTCGACGGCTTCGATCACGCGAGCCATGAATCGTTTTCCGGGCGAGCCGGTGGTGGCGCGTCGGTGACGCTCTACGATGCCGGACGGGTCAATTATTTCCAATATGCGGTCGTCGCTGAAGGCGGTCACCTGTAAGGAATGCAACGATGACGGGGCGGTTTTCCGGTAAGCGCATCGTAATCACCGGCTCCGGCCGGGGGCTGGGCTTTGCCTTCGCGGAGCGTGTGGCACGTGAAGGCGCAGAAGTCGTGATCGCCGAGATCGACGCAGCTCTCGGTGCGGAGGCGGCGCGTAAGATCGCGTCGCAAGGGCTCAGTGCGCGCTTTATCGAAACCGATATTTCTTCCGAAGTCTCGATGCAGGCACTGGCGAAGCAACTGGCGGATGGCGGTGCCGTGCATGGCGTGGTTGCCAATGCCGGTTGGGCCAACAATGTCGGCGGCAAGACCTTCGACGAGATCGCGCCCGATGTCTGGGACAAGATGATGGCGATCAATGTGCGCGGGACCTGGCTGACGGTGCGCGCGCTGGTGCCGCTGATGCAGGCGGGCGGATCGATCGTCACGGTGTCGTCGGACACGATCTATTGGGGGCCGCCGCGGCTTCTGCACTATGTCACCAGCAAATCGGCGATCGTGGGCATGACTCGGTCACTCGCACGTGAACTGGGCGAACGCAGTATCCGCGTGA
>JBQCFU010000156.1:0-7526 GCA_051958775.1 Pseudolabrys sp. | reverse complement strand
CGCGCGATCTCGTTCGCGCCATCGTCGGTGATGCCGACGCCAAGCACGCGCGCGCCGCGACGCACGATCAGTTCCAGCTCCGCCTCGGTGTAGAAGTTGAGCCGCACCGGAATGCCGAAGCGGTCACGCAGCGGCGTCGTCAGCAGACCCGCCCGCGTCGTCGCGCCGACCAGCGTGAACTTGGCGAGATCGATCTTCACCGAACGCGCCGCCGGTCCTTCGCCGATGATGAGATCAAGCTGGAAGTCCTCCATCGCCGGATAGAGCACTTCCTCCACCGCCGGGTTGAGACGATGGATCTCGTCGATGAACAGCACGTCGCGCTCTTCCAGATTGGTGAGCAGCGCCGCGAGGTCACCGGCCTTCGCGATCACCGGACCTGAGGTCGAGCGGAAATTGACGCCAAGCTCGCGCGCGACGATCTGCGCCAGCGTCGTTTTGCCGAGGCCCGGCGGCCCGACGAACAGCACGTGGTCGAGCGCATCCTTGCGCGCCCGCGCGGCGTCGATGAACACTTTCAGATTGGAGCGCGCCTGTTGCTGACCGACGAAGTCGGACAGTTTCTGCGGCCGCAGCGAGGCTTCGAGATCTTCGTCGCGCTTCTGCGCGCTGACAAGCCGTTCCGCGCTCATAGCAACCGGGCCCTGCATCCGATCTGCCAGCAGGCGACAGCCGCGAGCAGCATCGGCAGCAGCACGAATTTGGCAGTCGCGATCGACACCGGCAGCACGGCGTGAAGCCACGCGGCAAAAGCGCCTTCGCCGACAATCGCGTTGAGCAAAACCGCCGAGCAATAGACCTGTAGGGTCGCGGCGAGCGGCGTCGCCAGCGTCGTGCGGCCGCCGCAGAGACGCGACACCGCGACGACCAGCCCGATGAACAGCGCCATCACCGTGCCGAAACCATAGGCCAGCATCGGCGTCGTTACGACCATCGCCGGCATCGGCGCCAGCGTGCCCTGATGAATCGCAACAACGACGCCGAGCGCCAGCGCGACCAGCAAACCGCCGATCAGCGGGCCGAGCACGATAAAGAGCGCGACCACCGGAAGCACCGTCGGGCGTGAAGTCAGGGTGTCCTGCATGGTCGTCACTTCGAAAGCTCCTTCAATCCGAGGCGAATGAGTTGCGCCGTCTCCGCCTTATCGCCGGCCGCGCGCGCCGCTGCGGCAATGGCGGCCGCCGCCTGCGGCTGGCCGTAGCCGAGATTGACCAGCGCCGACACCGCATCGCGCACCGGCTGCGGCGCGCGTTCCTCGTCGATGGCGCCGGCGAGATGCACCACCGCCGGATCGACCGCGGCAAAGGCCGGCGCCTTGTCCTTGAGTTCGGTGACGATGCGCTCCGCCACCTTCGTGCCGACGCCGGGCGTGCGCGCCACCGCTGCCTTGTCACGCAGCGCGATGGCATTGGCGAGATCGGCCGGCGCCAGCGTGCCGAGCACCGAGAGCGCGCTTTTCGCGCCGACGCCCTGCACCGTCTGCAGCAGGCGGAACCATTCGCGTTCGAGATCGCTGGCGAAGCCGAACAGCTTGAGCTGATCCTCACGCACATAGGTCTCGATCGACAAAGTCGCCGCTTCGCCCGGCTGCGGCAACGCCTGCAGCGTGCGCGGCGACGCATGCACCACATAGCCGACGCCGTGCACGTCGAGGATCACATGATCCTCGCCATAGCTGTCGACGACGCCTTTGAGTTTGCCGATCATCCCTTGATCCTATTCGCGCCTACTTCGCCGCGACCGCGACAGCGGCGCAGCCCATCAGCGCGCCACCGGTACGGTTGAACAGCCGCAACGCCCGCGCGCTGCGAAACAGAGCACGCGCCCGCGCCGCGGCAATCGCATAACCACCCAGCACCACGGTGAGGATGGCGATGCACAGCAAAGCCAGCTCCGCATATTGCAGCAGGCCGACGCGCGCGACGTCGATCAGGTTCGGCACCAGCGCGAGATAGAACGCGATCACCTTCGGATTGCTCAGCGCCACCGACAATCCGCCGAGGAACAGCCGCAGCCGGCTGTCCGGACGGACATCGGCTTCGACCGCGGCCGGCTGTACCGGTGCCGTCCACATCTTCCAGGCGAGATAGAGCAGATAAGCCGCGCCGCCGAATTTGATGACGAGAAAAATCTCGCCGAACACATGCGCGATGGCGGCAAGACCGAGTACGGCGACACCGAGCCAGATGAGATCGCCGGCGATCATGCCCGCGGCGAAAGCACCGGCGCCATGCGTGCCGGCGCCGATCACCCGCGCCACCAGCGCGATGATGCCCGGTCCCGGCGAAGCTGCCGCGATCAGCAGCGCCGCGCTGAACACGCCGATTGCGGTCAGATCCATCGCTTCATCCCGTTCCGGTTGCCCCCGCGCATCATGCGACAGCGCAGATCGGCGCCATGCTGCGGTATTGTCGAGAGCGGCATCATGATTTGCCGTCGTCCCGCCTGTCATAGAACGTCGCGATCGTCGGATCGAGCGTCACCGGCTTCCGCGCCGGCGTTTTCAACTTGCTTTCCGCGGGATCATCATCCTCGCCCGGTCCAAGGCGGATCATGCGGCGCGCGAGCAGCGCGATCAGCCAGAACACCACGCCCATTCCGAGCAAGATCAGCGAAAACGAACTCGGCCCCGGGATCAGATAGGATTCGGCCGGATTCTCCGGGCGATACACGATCTGCACCTTGGCGCCGACCGGAAAACGCTCGGACATCGTCCGTGCGCCGGCGGAATTCTGCATGCCGAGATCATAGGGCTCGGTGCCGTGGCCGATGAACGTCTTGCCGTCAACGGTGTAGCGATAGCCCGCGCCGAACGAGTAGCGATGATCGAGGGTTCCGTCCCGCGCTTCGTGCTCTTCGCGCGTGAGCTTCGCGTCGAGAATCTCCGCCTCGACGCGCGGCCACTGTTTCGTCTGCCATCCCTTCGTCGCGGTCCATGCGCCGAGCACGAATACCGCCGTGCCGAATACGCCGAGAATCCAGGCCAGCCGATAGTCCGGGACGTATTTCCGTTTCGGCTTGCGTGCCATCAGCCTCGCCCCGATCCGCCGACGGCACGCACGAGCGCCGCGCTGCGCCGATGATGCGCATGACAGATGGCGATGGCCAGCGCGTCCGCCGCATCCTCGGATTGCGGATCAGCCTTCGGCAACAGCATGCCGATCATCACCCGGATCTGCGTCTTGTCCGCATGTCCCGCGCCGACGATGGTTTTCTTCACCAGATTGGGCGCGTATTCGGCGACTTCGAGACCGTGCCGCGCCGGCACCAGCATGGCGATGCCGCGCGCCTGGCCGAGCTTGAGCGTCGACGCGCCGTTGACGTTGACGAAGGTGGCTTCCACCGCCGCTTCTTGCGGAGCAAACGAGGCGACCACCTCGGCAAGACCGTCATGCAACGCGACCAGCCGCACGCCGAGCGCGGCGCGCTCGCTGGTCTCCACCGAGCCACAGGCGACGTAGACCAGCCGGTTGCCGTCACTCTCGATCAGGCCCCAGCCGGTCCGGCGCAGGCCCGGATCGATGCCCAGAATGCGAATCGGGGAACGCATGGGAGCGAAGTCTAAAGAGGCGTCCGCGCCGCGCATAGGCGACCTGCGGGCGGCAGGCGGGACAACGCGGTTCGACCTGTCGCCGCGGCGTCCAACCACTGCTACAGAAACCGGCCGCTATCCTGCCCATTCCCGCGAAGTTCCTCCCGCATGACCCTGCCCGACAGCACCGTCTTTGCCGCCGTACTCGCCGATCCGCGGGTTTACGTGGTGATCGGCATCGCCCTCATCACCGGCCTGGTGCGCGGCTTCTCCGGCTTCGGCTCGGCGCTGATTTATATTCCGCTGACGAGCGCGGTGTTCGGCCCGCAGATGGCGGCCGTCACCTTCGTCATGATGGACCTGATCACGGCATTCCCGTTCCTACGCGCGGTCGGTCCGCGCGCCGCCTGGCGCGAGGTGCTGCCGCTCGCCGCAGCGGCCGCATGCGGCGTACAGGCTGGCACGCTGGGGCTGCGCTTCGCCGATCCGATCAATCTGCGCTGGGCGGTCTGCGTGTTCGTCGCGCTGGTGGTGGTCGTGCTCGCGTCCGGCTGGAGCTATCATAACCGGCCGACGCTGTGGCTGACCCTCGGGGTCGGTCTTCTGTCCGGCATGATCGGCGGCGCGGCACAAATCTCCGGCCCGCCAGTAATCGTCTACTGGCTCGGCGGCATCCACGCGCCCGACGTGCTGCGCGCCAACTTCCTCTGGTACTTCACGCTGTTCAACGTCGCGGCCACCATCACTTATGCATGGTACGGCCTGATCACCGCGCAGGCGCTGGCGATCATGGTGCTGATCACGCCGGTCTGCGTGTTCGGCATGTGGTTCGGCAGCAAGCTGTTTCCCTACGCGTCGGAGCGCACCTACCGGCGTATCGCCTATGCGATCGTCGCGTTCTCGGCGATCGCCGGCCTGCCGCTCTGGGACAGCTTGCGGTGAGATAGCGAACGAGTTACGCGCTTTCCCGAGGGCAGGTTTTCGGGATCATGCGCTCAGCTTCTGCACCAGCGCATCCGACACTTCGAAGTTGGCGTAGACGGTCTGCACGTCGTCGAGCTCTTCCAGCGTCGAGACCAGCGACAGCAGCTGCTCGCCCTTCTCGTCGTCGACCGCGATGGTGTTCTGCGGCTTCCAGATCAGCTTCGACTTGCGCGGCTCGCCGAACTTCGCTTCCAGCGCCTTGCTGACATCGCCGAGTGCGTCCGGCTGCGTGTAGATGGTGTGACCGCTGTCGTCGGAGACGACATCCTCGGCCCCGGCGTCGATCGCGGCTTCGAGCACCGCGTCGGCATCGGCGACCTTGGCCTCGAACTCCACCGCGCCGACATGATCGAACATGAACGACACCGCGCCGGTCTCGGCCAGGTTGCCGCCGTTCTTGCTGAAGGTGGATCGGACTTCGGAGGCGGCGCGATTGCGGTTGTCGGTCAGAACCTCGACGATGATGGCGACGCCGCCGGGGCCGTAGCCCTCGTAGCGGATCTCGTCATAGGTCTCCGCGTCGTTGCCGGCAGCCTTCTTGATCGCACGCTCGATATTATCCTTGGGCATATTCTCGGCGCGGGCGGCGAGGATCGCGGCGCGCAGCCGCGCATTCATCGCCGGGTCGGGCAAACCGAGCTTGGCCGACACCGTGATTTCACGGGCGAGCTTCCCGAACAGCATCGAGCGCACCTTATCCTGGCGGCCCTTGCGGTGCATGATGTTCTTGAATTGCGAATGTCCGGCCATGGTCCCTCAAAGTCCGGCAAATGGCATCCGCAGAAACTCCGCGGGCGCCGCCCGGCGCCACGTCATAAATTGCGAACCGCGGAAAATAAAGCGGGCAAGTCCCGTTTAGATGGGCGCGGTTTGCATAGGGGCCGGGTAGAAGCGGTAGCCCTCCCCGGCTTTGGCCACATGCCCCACGCCCGGGAACGGGAAATGATAGGCGATCAGCGGAATCCGCTGCGCCGCCAGCATGTCCAGAACCCGGACCCGGGTCGCCGCCGCCTGCTTGCCGTCGGGGTCGAAGGAGAACTCCATCTTCGGCTTTTCCAGCATCAGCACCGAATGATGCGCCGTGTCCGCGGCGACGCAGAGCGAGGCGCTCCCCGAGGTGACCATATAAACAGTGTGGCCGACCGTATGGCCGGGCGCGGCCATGGCCTGCACGCCGGGGACCACCTCCGTGCCGTCCTTGATGAAGGTGATACTGTCCTTCAGCGGCAGCAACTGGCCGCGGGTCGGACCGATCATGGAACCGATCGCCGGATGCTTGGCCTTGCTCTCGTCGGTCCAGAACTTGAAGTCGGACTCGGCCATATAGATCTGCGCATTGGGGAAGTTCGGCGCACCGATATGGCCCATCAGCGCCCAGCAATGGTCAGGATGCGCGTGGGTCAGGATCACGGCGTCGATGTCGTCGGCACCGATGCCGGCCGCCTGCAGCGTATCGAGCAGCCGGCCGCTGTTCGGCCCCATCATCTTGGTGCCGCCGAGCCCGGTATCGAACAGGACGAGTTTGGAACCGGTATTGATCACCAGCGCATTCTGCTCGAGCACGATGTTGTCGGGGTCGAGAAAATTGGCGGTGAGCAGCGCTTTCACCTCGTCGACCGACAGGCCCTTGAAGAACTCCGGCTTCGGCGGCCCCATGACCAGCGGACCATCGGAGAGCACGGTGGCCTCGATGGTCCCCACCTTGAAGCGGTAGAACATCGGCGGCTGCGCGTTGAGAAGCGGCGCCTTGGCGAACGCAGGGGCCGGCAACGCACCGAAGGCGGCGAGTGCAGCGCCGCCGGCGATCAGGTGGCGGCGCGAGAATGTGAGCGTGCGGGACTTGACCGGAAAGGACTTGGTGTCGAGCGCGATCATGGACAGGCTCCAAAGCCGATGATCGCGAATCGTGCGCGCGGCGCGTGGCGAACTCAAGACAGACGCACGAATCGCCGCGTAAAATTCCGCCGGAGGCGTTTTATGCCGACCAGAACGGTGGCTGCACCTGATCGAGGATGCCGCCAAGGCGGACCGGCGCTACCTGTTTGGCGAGACCGGTCTTGTCGTCCGTCTCCACCGCCAGCCCGCAGAGCGTCGCCGGACCGGACGCCGCCTCGAACTTGCCGCTCGGAATCTTGCGGATGAAGCGTTCGAGCGGCTGGTCCTTGACCATGCCGATCGACGAATCGAAATCGCCGGTCATGCCGACGTCGGACTGATAGGCGGTGCCGCCGGGCAGAATGCGATGATCGGCCGTCGGCACATGGGTGTGCGTGCCGACCACGAGGCTGGCGCGGCCGTCGACGAAAAAGCCCATGCACTGCTTCTCGCTGGTCGCTTCCGCGTGCACGTCGACGATGATCGCATCCGCCGCCTCGCGCAGCGGGCATGCGGCGATCTCGCGATCCACCGCGAGAAACGGATCGTCGAGCGGGTCCATGAAGATGCGGCCCATCACATTCATCACCAGCGCGTGCTGGCCGTTCTTGGCGTCAATCAGTGCCGCGCCGCGGCCCGGTGTCCCTGCCGGAAAATTCATCGGGCGGATGAGACGCGGTGCACGCTCGATGAACACCAGCGCCTCGCGCTGGTCCCAGGCGTGGTTGCCGAGCGTGATCGCATCCGCGCCGGCATCGACGAATTCGTTGTAGATCGTCTCGGTGATGCCGAAACCGCCGGCGGCGTTCTCGCCGTTGATGACGACGAGATCGAGCTTCCAGTCGCGGATCAGCCCCGGCAACCGTTCCAGCACCACCGTGCGCCCGCTGCGCCCGACCACATCACCGATGAAGAAAATACGCATGTTATCGCTTCCGGAAGTCGATCACTTCGCGCTCGGTGAGCACGAAGTCGAGTTGTTCGTCGTGTTCGGTCGCCGGCACGTGGTCGATCTCCTGCAGCGCGAAGGCGTCGCCGAGCGTCACCACCGGCTTCAGGCTGCGTGCACGATGGATCGTCATGTCGAAATAGCCGGCGCCGTAACCGATGCGATGACCCGCGCGGTCGAAACAGG